>URGY01000048.1 GCA_900547505.1 uncultured Collinsella sp. | reverse complement strand
GTAACAAGGTAGCCGTACCGGAAGGTGCGGCTGGATCACCTCCTTTCTAGGGAGATAAATCTTCTAGAGAGACAAACTTTAACTCGAATAGAGGGCAGGAGCCCGTCCGGTAGATGTCGCCCGCGATGATTCCCCGCAGCACCCGGTCCCCGGGGTCGCACCCGCGTACCTTGAGAGCCGCATAGCGATAGGAGAGAGATGGAAGATCATTCTTCCAGACTCGATTCTTTTCTGCGATTAAATCAAAGAATGATAGCAATCATTCATCCGATCCAAACAAGAAGAATTCACTTATTTATGAGTGAGGAGCATCTGATCGCGAGCACAGTGAAGACACTGTGCCGCGGTATGAGATACCCGAATTGCGACATACGAGCGCTATTCATGATATCGATTAATTTAATTTAGCGACACGTGGATATCCCGCGGGCCCGAGAGCGGTCCCGCAAGATACCACGGGCGCACGGCGGATGCCTTGGCACAGGGAGCCGATGAAGGACGCGGCAAGCTGCGATAATCCCCGGCGAGGAGCACACATCCTTCGACCCGGGGGTCTCCGAATGGGCGAACCCATGCACAGCAGTGTGCATATCCCCGCCCCGAACACATAGGGGCGGGGAGGACAACCCGGGGAACTGAAACATCTAAGTACCCGGAGGAGAGGAAATCAATCTCGAGACTCCCCGAGTAGCGGCGAGCGAAAGGGGACCGATGGCCAAACCGTCGAGCGGGCATACCCGGCAGGGGTTCCGCCGACGGGGTTGCAGGGCCGCGCATCCGGGGGCTGCCGCCCCCGGGCGCAGGTCCGGCTGGGGAGCGGAACGGCATGGGAGGGCCGGCCGCAGCGGGTGACAGCCCCGTACGCGAACCCAGACCGGACGGCGCGACGCGGTCCCTGAGTAGGGCCGGGCACGTGAAACCCGGTCCGAACCTGGGTGGACCACCATCCAAGCCTGAGTACTACCCTGTGACCGATAGCGCACCAGTACCGTGAGGGAAAGGTGAAAAGCACCCCGGGAGGGGAGTGAAACAGTACCTGAAACCGTGCGCCCACGAGCAGTCGGAGCAACTTTACGTTGTGACGGCGTGCCTTTTGTAGAATGAGCCAGCGAGTCGCTGGCGCGGGGCGAGGTTAACCGAAAGGGAGCCGGAGCGAAAGCGAGCCTTAACAGGGCGACTTGAGTCCCGCGCCGCGGACGCGAAGCCGGGTGAGCTATCCGTGGGCAGGCTGAAGCGGGGGTAAGACCCCGTGGAGGGCCGAACGCACGTCGGTTGAAAACGGCGGCGATGACCTGCGGATAGGGGTGAAAGGCCAATCAAACCCGGAGATATCTCGTTCTCCCCGAAATAGCTTTAGGGCTAGCGTCGCGCGTTCACCGCCGGAGGTAGAGCACCGGATGGACGAGGGGGCTTCGCCGCCTACCGAATCCAACCGAACTCCGAATGCCGGCGGCCCAGAGCGCGGCAGTCAGAGCATGTGGGCTAAGCTGTGTGCTCGAGAGGGAAACAGCCCGGACCGCCCGCTAAGGTCCCCAAGTTCCAGCCGAGTGGCAAAGGATGTGCGTCCGCCCAGACAACCAGGATGTTGGCTTAGAAGCAGCCATCCATTCAAAGAGTGCGTAACAGCTCACTGGTCGAGTGGACATGCGCCGACAATACACGGGGCTAAGCTGGACACCGAAGCGGCGGGATTTTAATTCATTAGAATCGGTAGGGGAGCTTCCCATGGGCGGAGAAGCCGGAGGGCGACCGACGGTGGAGCGCATGGGAGTGAGAATGCTGGCATGAGTAGCGAGAGACGAGAGAGTAACTCGTCCGCCGTGAACCCGAGGTTTCCTGGGCAAGGCTAATCCTCCCAGGGTCAGTCGGGGGCTAAGGCGAGGCCGGGAGGCGTAGCCGACGCGCAGCAGGCAGACATTCCTGCACCGCGCACGCGGCGCTACGACCGACGGGGCGACGGATGGGGGTGGCTCGGCGGGGTTCTGGACGTCCCCGTGATGGAGCGCGGCCCGCGGACCAGGGAAATCCGGTCCGCAGAAGGGCGAGGCTCCGGACGAAGCGACTGAGCGAAGCGAGTGAGCCCGAGGTCCCTAGAAAAACCCCTAGGCAGGCGCGTGCGCGCCCGTACCGCAAACCGACACAGGTGGGTGGGTAGAACATACCGAGGCGATCGGGTCAACCATGGTCAAGGAACTCGGCACAATGGCCCCGTAACTTCGGGAGAAGGGGTGCCCGCGCGTACGTGAACCGGCTTGCCCGGGGAGCGGAGGCGGGCCGCAGTGGAGAGGCCCAAGCGACTGTTTACCAAAAACACAGGACTCTGCAGAAGCCGCAAGGCGACGTATAGGGTCTGACGCCTGCCCGGTGCCGGAAGGTCACGCGGAGGAGTTAGCCGATTCGGCGAAGCCCCGAAGCCAAGCCCCGGTAAACGGCGGCCGTAACTATAACGGTCCTAAGGTAGCGAAATTCCTTGTCGGGTAAGTTCCGACCTGCACGAAAGGCGCAACGACTTGGGCGCTGTCTCGACCATGGACCCGGTGAAATTGCACTGGTCGTGAAGATGCGACTTACCCGCGGAAGGACGGAAAGACCCCGTGAACCTTCACTGCAGCTTGGCATTGGCCGCTGGTCCCGCGTGTAGAGGATAGGCAGGAGGCTAAGATCCGGAGGCGCCAGCCCCCGGGGAGCCGCCCTTGGAATACTGCCCTCGCGCGACCGGCGTCCTAACCCGAGGCCGTCAACCGGCTCGGGGACCGTGCCAGGCGGGCAGTTTGACTGGGGCGGTCGCCTCCTAAAGGGTAACGGAGGCGCGCGAAGGTCCGCTCGGGACGGTCGGCAACCGTCCTTTTGAATGCAAGAGTACAAGCGGGCTTGACTGCGAGGCCCACAAGCCGAGCAGGTGCGAAAGCAGGCTCTAGTGATCCGGCGGCCCCGAGTGGGTGGGCCGTCGCTCAACGGATAAAAGGTACTCCGGGGATAACAGGCTGATCTTGCCCAAGAGTCCACATCGACGGCAAGGTTTGGCACCTCGATGTCGGCTCATCGCATCCTGGGGCTGGAGCAGGTCCCAAGGGTACGGCTGTTCGCCGTTTAAAGCGGTACGCGAGCTGGGTTCAGAACGTCGTGAGACAGTTCGGTCCCTATCCTCCGTGGGCGCAGGAGAATCGATGGAGGCTGCCCCCAGTACGAGAGGACCGGGGTGGACGCACCTCCGGTGAACCGGTTGTCGACCAACGGCACGGCCGGGTAGCCGCGTGCGGCGCGGATAACCGCTGAAGGCATCTAAGCGGGAAGCCGTTCCAGGGATTAGTTCTCCTTCCGGTAAGGGCCCAGGTAGACTACCTGGTCGATAGACGGCAGGTGCAAGGCTGGCGACAGCCTCAGCCGAGCCGCACTAATCGCCCGAGCTCTTCCGGAACCGCACCTCGCGGCCCGCGGGACAAGCGCTCTTAGGCGCGGTCCGGGCACGAGGATGCCCCCGAGTCACATCTTTCCTATGCGCCATGCGGCCCCCAGGGCACGTGTAAAGTGAGACCCAGGACACCGTAACGGTGGGCGCCGCCCACCGGTCAGCGGCCAGAGCATGGGGGGCACGCCCGGTCCCGTTCCGAACCCGGAAGCTAAGCCCCATCGCGCCGAGAGTACTGCGGGGTCAGCCCGTGGGAGGCCAGGGCGCCGCTGACCGGTGGACGGCACCGAGCCGTCATCGAACTGAGAAGGGGGAGGCCTCGCGGCCTCCCCCTTTTTGCGTTTAAGGGCTTTTGTCTCACATAGTAGCTGTGTTTTATAACCCTCGTTTGTCGCATCTTCTGTGAACGGGCTACAATAACTTAGTCTGTGCGATATGGAGGTGAACATGGCTGAAGCTGGTATCGGCGTTGATATCGTCGAGATTTCCCGTATGAAATCAATTCTTGAAAAGACGCCGTCGTTTGCTCGGCGTGTGTTTACCGAAGAAGAGCGTGCGTATTGTGATGTATCATCGCGTCCCGCTGCTCACTATGCCAGCCGCTTTGCTTCGCGCGAGGCGGTACTTAAAGCTCTCGGCACGGGTTTTAGTCAAGGCGTTGGTCGCAAGGATGTTTCGGTTACGCGTGATAAACTCGGCAAACCGAAGGCGCTGCTTTCGGGCCGTGCTCTCGAGATCGCTCAAGAGCTGGGTGTTGTTGAGGTCGCTCTTTCCATTACGCTTACAGGAGACTTAGCCGTTGCGAATGCCATCGCGATTACCGAAGATGCTCGGCCTAAGCCAAAAGAGGAAAAGGTGAGTACCAAGAAACGCGTAGCGCAGACATTTAAAGAGGCTCGCTCTGTTTTAGATGAGCTTGAGCAGCTGCAGAATTCAGCATTGACGGAGCACCTGGGCGATGCTTCGCAAGATACGCTAGGAGCATAGATGAAACCGGTTTTGAGTACCGAAGAAGTCGTTCGTCTCGAGGACATCATCGAACGCGAAGGGACTTCGAAGGCCGAGCTTATGGAGCTAGCGGGTGAGTTTGCCGCCAACGAGGTCTTGAAGCTCAATCCCGATCGGGTTCTCGTTCTGGTCGGTTTTGGTAATAATGGCGGCGACGGTTGGGTTGCCGCCGATATTCTGAGCCATAAGGGTGTGGACGTCGATATCGTTTCTCCGGTTGAGCCGGATGAGATTCCTGCTGCTCTGGCACGTCATGTTGCTCGTCGTACTGCCGGCCGCGATGTGCACGTTTGCGTCGGCCCCTCGCGTGACGAACTCGAGGTTTTGATCGATAAGGCCGATGTTGTTGTCGATGCCATTTTTGGTACCGGTTTCCACGGGAATCTGCGTGCGCCGTTCTCCATCTGGATTCCTACGGTCAATGAATGCGCCGATTGTGTCGTATCCATTGATGTCCCCTCGGGCCTGAATGCCGAGACGGGCGTTGTTGATGACGACTGCATTCGTGCCGAGCATACGGTGACGATGATTGCGCCCAAGATTGGTCTGTATAGCGCTGATGGCCCTGAGTATGCTGGCGATTTGATCTGCGGCAATCTTTACGACCGTCTTGACGAGGTGATCGATGATGTCGACCACGCCGCCGAGATTGTCGAGCCCGGTGACTTAGTTGATTACTTTGCTCCACTACCTACGAATATCGATAAGTATTCCCGTGGCTCTGTGCTTATTGTCGCCGGATCTGCGCAATATCCTGGTGCTGCCATTATGGCGGCCAAGTCTGCAGCTCGCGCGGGTGCTGGTTACGTGGCAGTCGCGGCTCCTGACGCCTGCGCCAATCTTATTCGCATGGCACTTCCTTCGATTCCCGTCTTTGCTATTCCGTCTGATTCCCGCGGCTCCTTTGGCGCCGCTGCGCGCATGACTGTGTGCGAGATTGCAAAGAAGTACAGCTGTGTACTGTGCGGTCCCGGTATGACGACATCTGCCGGCGCTATGCAGGTGGTTTCGGGCTTGCTCGAGCTTGATGTGCCGCTTATCTTGGACGCCGATGCACTCAACTGCCTTGCTAAGATTGCCATTGACGGTATTGATAGTAATCCCGAGATGTATCGTCGCGAGCAGCCGTTGGTTATGACGCCGCACTATCGTGAGCTTTCGCGTCTGGTTGCCGGTGACGAGGTGAACGACCTTGGTACCGCGATTGCGGCCGCGCAGAAGGTTGTCTGGGCTGCAGGCTCCGACAATCTGGTGGTCATTGCCAAGGGGCCGACGACGGCTATCTGTGGCGTTGAGCGTGTGCTGCTGCCGCTCTCGGGTCCGGCTTCTCTGGCAACTGCCGGTTCGGGTGATGTTCTCGCGGGTATTTTGGCCGGCACGCTTGCCACCATGCGCGACGAGATGGATCGTTGGGAGTTGCTGTATTCGTACGCCGTCGCACTTCACAGCTACGCCGGTTTTGCCGCGGCGACGGAGTATGGTGAGAAGAGCGTCATCGCGACCGATCTTATCGACTTGATCGGTCCTGCCATGGAACTGGCGGCAAAGGATGCGCTCGAAGATCTGGGAATCATGGACGAAGGGTCGGATGACTAATCATGAACAAAGCCGATTTGACGCGCTGGTCCTGGGTCGAGATCGACCGCGGGGCGCTCCGTCGCAACACGAGGGCCTATAAGAACTTGCTGAATCCACGTCAGCGCCTGTGCTGCGTGGTCAAGGCCGATGCTTATGGTCATGGAGCTGTTGAGTGCGCCAAGATCATGTATTCGGCCGGTGCCGACATGTTTGCCGTGGCGACGGTTAACGAGGGCGTTGAGCTCCGACAGGGCGGGATTACGAAACCCATCCTCATCCTAAGCGAGCCGCCTATCGAGGCCATTCCGACGTTGCTCGAGTTTGATATCATGCCCTCGGTCTATACGTCTGACTTTGCTCTTGCGTATGGCGAATGTGCCGTCGCGGCGGGCAAAGTGGGCAAGTATCATCTCGCCATCGAGACGGGCATGAATCGTATCGGCGTTCACTACACGCAGGTGCTCGACTTTGTCCGTGGTATAAATTTCCATCGCGGTATTCAGTGCGACGGCGTATTTACGCACTTCGCCACGGCCGATGAACCTTCGGGCTGGGACTACAAGCTGCAGTGTCAGCGCTTTACCGAGGCCGTTCAGGCCATTAAGGATGCGGGTTTTGAGTGCGGTATCGTGCACTGCGCCAACACGCCGTCCTCGATGCTCGACCCCTCGATGCATTTTGATATGATCCGCGCCGGCGTTGGCTTGTATGGCATGCAGCCGTGCGAGCTGAGTGGCCGCGTGATGCAGCTTGATCCCGTTATGAGCGTCCATGCGCGTGTGACGCGCGTGGCACACCCTGCGATGGGTGAGGGCGTGGGCTACGGTTTTACCTACCGCGTACCGCGTACGCGCGTTCAGATCTGCACGCTGCCAATCGGTTATGCCGATGGCCTATCGCGTACGCTTTCCAATCGTATGGATGTGCTGTATCGCGGCGAGCGCGTGCATCAGGTTGGCAATATCTGCATGGACCAGTTTATGGTCGCCATTCAGTCCAACCCGGCACACGAGATTCCCGAGGCCGAGTATGGTGACGAGATGATCATTGTCGGCCGCGATGGCGATGCCGAGATCACTATGGACGAGATGGCCCGACTGCGCGGAACGATTAACTACGAGGTCGCCTGCGGCTTTGGCATGCGTCTCGACAAGGTCTACGTGTAGGAGCCGCTATGGGCGTCATGCACATCCCCGGCCATACCCATCAGGCACCACGTGAGGTCGCACTCGAGGAAATTGAGGCCGTTCTGGGCGATTGTCACCTCTGCCAGCTCTACCAGTCGCGTCACAATATCGTGTTTGGCGTGGGAAACCCCCGCGCTCGCGTGATGTTTATTGGTGAGGCGCCGGGCCGCAATGAGGATTTGCAGGGCGAGCCCTTTGTGGGGGCGGCAGGCGAGGACCTCAACGGCATTTTGTCGCTGGCGGGGCTCAAACGCGAAGACGTCTACATTGCCAACGTGCTTAAGTGCCGCCCGCCGGGAAACCGCAATCCGCGTCCCGAGGAAGTGCTGGCTTGCTCGCCGTTTTTGCGTGAGCAGATTCGAAGCATCTGGCCTGATATTATCGTGACGCTCGGCAACCCCGCGACGCACTTTGTGCTTAAGACCGAGATTGGCATTACTAAGCTGCGCGGCAGGTTCCACCAGATGGGGCATTTTGTAGTAATGCCCACTTTTCATCCGGCAGCAGCGCTGCGCAATCCGGCGTGGCAGGAGCTGTTGGAGGAAGACTTTAAGATGCTGGGCGATTATCTGGAGCGACATCCCGCACCAGAGGGCGCCTCGGAATAATAAGGAGCATATATGTCCCTGGAGCGCCTGGGGGTAGGTACTTACAAAACGACTTGCGCTGCCGATACGGAGTACTTTGGCGAGCTAATTGCACCGTGTCTTGAGGACGGCGATGTGCTCATCCTGACCGGTGGCCTGGGAGTGGGCAAAACTCACTTTACCAAGGGCGTCTCGCGCGGGCTGGGCGATGGGCATATGGTTACGAGTCCTACGTTTGCGCTCATGGCCGTTCACGATCAAGGTCGTATTCCGCTGTTTCACTTTGATCTATACCGCCTGGAGCATGCCTACGAGCTCGAGGATACGGGCATTTTCGATGTGCTGGGCTATGAGGGTGCTTGCCTGCTGGAATGGGGCGAACAATTCCAGGACGAGCTGACGGATGAGTATCTTTCGGTGACGCTCAAGCGTGATGAGGGCGACAGCGATGTGCGAACGATAACGCTTGAGGCGCACGGTGACCGCGCAATGGAGCTTTCCCATTTGATTGATAAGGCTGTACAAGATGAGCTTGCATAACGACAACGCGCTGGTGGTGGCGCTCGATACCTCGACCGACATGCTTGCCTGCGCGGCAAGCTGGATTGATGGGCAGACGGGCGAGACGAAGCTCGTGAGTGGCGACCACATGTGTCGCCGTCACGCCAACGTTGAGCTCGTGAATACCGTTGATGGCGTGCTGGCTCAAGCCGGTCTGGATCGCAGCGATGTTGGTTGCTATGTGGTCGGCCGCGGCCCGGGGTCCTTTACGGGTGTGCGCATCGGCATCTCCACTGCCAAGGGCCTCGCGCGTGGTGCCAATGTTTCGCTGCTGGGCGTGTCGACGCTCGACGCTTGCGCTTGGACGGCGTGGAAGGCTGGCGTGCGCGGCAAGCTTGGTATCTTGGCCGATGCTATGCGCGGTGAGGTATATCCGGCGTTGTATATGCTGGTCGATGAGGGTCCCGAGCGTCAATTTGAGCGCGAACACGTGGTCAAGGCCGCCGTGGCGCTCGATGAGTGGCGCCAAGCAGCAGACTGGGACCAGGTTCAGCTGACCGGTGACGGTCTCGTGCGCTATGGCAAGCTGCTGGGTGAGGACGAGACCGCCCGCTGCGTGGAGCGCAACCTGTGGTGGCCTTCGGGCGAGGGCTTGCTGCTCGCGCACGCTGCGGGTGACGGCGATCCGGCCCGCGTCCTGCCGATTTACACGCGCCTTTCGGATGCCGAGGAAAACGAGCGCAAGCGTCTTGGTCTTGCCGAGAGTGCGCAGAGCGAAATTACGGGCGTTGCCGATGAGCTCGCCGGTCGTCATCTGCAGTTCCGTCCCATGGGCGCGGCGGATGCCGAGGGCGCGAGCGCGCTGGAGGCTGCCTGCTTTGAAGGTGCCGGACACGAGGCGTGGACGCCGGGCATGTTCCTGTCCGAACTGAGCGAGGACGTCGCTGCACCGCGTAGTTGGTGGGTGGCACACGACGACGGCAAGCTGCTGGGCCTTGCCGGCGGTATGGTCGTGGACGGTGATGTGCAGATTCTGGATGTCGCCGTCGACCCGGCACATCGCCGTGAAGGCATTGCCCGCAAGCTGCTGTCGCACGTGAGCTATGATGCCCAGATGCTCGGCTGCACCACGGCTTCGCTCGAGGTCGAGGACGGCAACGAGGGAGCGATCGCGCTTTATAACGCTCTGGGCTTTACCGAGGCAGGACGGCGCCGCGGCTACTATGGTGCCGGCAAGGATGCCATCGTCATGACGGCTCCGCTGCCCCTCGTGCTTCCGGTCGACAATGCTTCGCCCGAGCCGACGGCGGCAGAGCAGCGCGTATGGCCGCTGCCTGCGCCCGGGCGCTCCGAGGGGGAGCGTGCCGAAATTGAGCGCCGCCGCCTAGTGCTCGCTATCGAGAGTTCCTGCGACGAGACGGCCGTGGCGATTATCGATGCGGATGGCAATATGCTGGCCAACCAGGTGTCGACGCAGATTGATTTCCATGCCCGTTTTGGCGGCGTGGTGCCCGAGATCGCCTCGCGCAAACACGTTGAGGTGATTGTGAGTGTCGTGGATGCGGCGCTCGAGGATGCCGCAGCATCGCTTGGTCTTGAGGGTGGGGCCATTGCTCCCAGCGAGCTTGCCGCCGTGGGCGTGACACAGGGTCCGGGCCTGGTGGGCGCCCTCGTGGTGGGCGTCGCCTTTGCCAAAGGCTTTGCCTACGCTGCCGGTAAGCCGCTCGTATGCGTCAACCATCTGGAGGGGCACCTGTTTGCCAACTTGCTGGCGCAGCCCGACCTCAAGCCGCCGTTCATCTTCACGCTTGTCTCGGGCGGGCACACCATGCTCGTGCACGTGAAGGCATGGGGCGACTACGAGGTACTTGGTGAGACGCTCGACGACGCTGTGGGCGAGGCCTTCGACAAGGTGGCCAAGGCGTTGGGTCTGGGCTATCCCGGTGGCCCCATCATCTCCAAGCTGGCCGAGACGGGCAATCCCCGCGCGATTGATTTCCCCCGTGCACTCAACAGCAGGGGAGACTATCGTTTCTCGCTTTCGGGCCTTAAAACCGCTGTGACGCTCTACATTGAGCAGGAGACCAAAGCCGGGCGCACGATTCACCTGCCCGATCTGGCAGCTTCGTTTGAGGCGGCGGTCTTTGACGTGCAGTACAAGAAGGCCAAGAACGCGCTGCATGCCACCGGATGCAGAGAGTATTGCATCGGCGGCGGCGTCTCGGCTAATCCGCATCTGCGCGAGATGATGATCAAGAAGCTTGGGCGTCAGGGGATTCGCGTAACGGTGCCGCCCTTGTCCGCCCTGTCTCTTATACACATCTCCGAGCCCACGAGACTACGCTGCATCTCG
>URGY01000047.1 GCA_900547505.1 uncultured Collinsella sp. | reverse complement strand
GCAGCGTAGTCTCGTGGGCTCGGAGATGTGTATAAGAGACAGCCAGGCGATCCTCGACCAGATCGAGACGGCCAAAGCCATTGTCGCCGGAGATTTTGTTGAGGGCGATGACGATCTCGGAGAGTTTCATCTTCTTGCCGTCGACGGCGACGGGCTTGCCGGCCTCAAACTCAATCTCGGTGTAGGTCGGGGTGTCCGGCGTGTCCTCGGGGTTCTTGGTCATAACCCAAGCGTCGTCGAGTGGCTCGTTCCAGGGATCCTCCAGGTGACCGCACTCAATGGCACGACCCCACAGGTTGTCGTCGATGGAGTAGGGGTTGTCGTTGGCACCCTCGGGAACCGGCACGTTGTGGGCGTGGGCATAGGCGACCTCGTCGGGACGGCACTTCAGGTCCCACTCGCGAACCGGGGCGATAACCTTGAGCTCGGGGTCGAGGGCCTTGACGGCGGCCTCAAAACGGACCTGGTCGTTACCCTTGCCGGTGCAGCCGTGGGCGACGTAGGTCGCGCCAAACTCGTGGGCGACCTCAACAAGCTTCTTGGCAAGCAGCGGGCGAGACAGGGCGGAGAGCAGCGGATACTTGTTCTCGTACATGGAGTTTGCGGCGATGGCCTTAGTCAGGAACTCATCAGAGAACTCGTCGCGCAGGTCGAGCACCTGGCAATCGAGAACGCCCAGGTCGAGCGCCTTCTGCTTCTTGGCATCCAGTCCGGTCTCTTCCTGGCCCACGTTGCCGCAGACACAAACGACATCGAGATTCTTCTCGTCCTGGAGCCACTTGACACATACGGATGTATCAAGACCACCGGAATATGCGAGAACGACTTTTTCCTTGCTCATGGCTGTTTCCTTTCGCCCTTGGTAGCTAGTTAGAACATCGGTCAGTTGCAAGTCACCTTGAGGTCAAAAACCGTGCAATATCAGGTTATTCAGCAGAATGCATCACAGGCATGCCCTAGAAACATGCGGCTATGTCGTGCTTAAAACCCAACGACCTCAAAATGACTCTGTTGAGGCATTGCGCCCCATGCGGACAGAGACGATTGTTATCGTCGTCGGGAAATTGCGCGCTGGCGTCGGATGGCATTGTCTGCAGTGGTGATGATCTTTACGAACTGCATCTGCCTCTCCTTTCACCTATCGCCGGGCGCAATTCTAATATCGTAAACGGTACCTTTTCCTCGGTAAGCGGTTGTTTTTCCGTCTCCGTTTTCGATGGTCGCTATATTACGCTAAAGTGCCCGCTGCGCAAGCGACAAATTCAAATTTCTGAAAAGTTTTTTCATTAGTTTGTGAATTGCAGTGCAAATACGCACCATTCCTGCGAAAATACGCTCGACTACTAGTTGATGGTTATAACGTCTGAAACAATCTCGAAACGAAAGGCGCATTTTTATGCAAACTTACGAATCGGACGCCAACATCGGCAACATTAAGATTCTCGCCGTCGATATGGACAAGACGCTGCTGACCGACGAGCGTGTGCTGCCCCAGGGTCTTGATGAGCGCCTGGACAAGCTCGCCGACGCCGGCATCATATTCTGCCCCGCCAGCGGACGTCCCGCCCCCAAGCTCGAGGAGATGTTCGAGGGCATCAAGAACCGCCTCGCCTTTTGTCCCGACAACGGAGCGTGCGTGATCTATCGCGGCAGCTATATCTATAAGAGCATTATCGACGTGGAGCTGTACCAGCAGGTCTTGAGCCGCGCCTCGGAGGATCCGCGCGCTGTCCCCGTCCTGTGCTGCTTCGACGAGTTCTACGTGCTTGCCCGCGACCATCAATACCACGACGAGATCAGCGTCTACTACAACACAATCAACTACGTCGACAGCTTTGAGGGCCTTGATATCGAGTCCAACAAGATCTCAATCTTCTTCCCGGCCTATGATGCCGAGCCCGCATTCCGCGAGACCTATAGTCCCGAGTTCTCGGACAAGCTCTACGTCACCAACGCCGGGCGCGAGTGGATCGACTTTATGAACCTGGGCGTCGACAAGGGCGCCGGCGTCGCGCACCTGTGCGAACACCTGGGCATCGATATCGCCGACGCCGCCGCCGTGGGCGATACGTACAACGACATCCCCATGCTGGAGCGCGTCGGTCACAGCTTTATCGTAGACAATGCCGAGGAGCACATGAACGCGCACGCCAAGTGGCGCATTCCGAGCAACAACGACGGGGGCGTACTGACGCTCATCGACGCCATCCTGGCGGCTCGTTAACGTGGCTCGTCGGACCTGACCGAGCGAAAAACTTACCCGCCTCGCCCGGCCAGGTCCTTGGGTGACTTGCTCGCCGTCTGGGTGGCGTCTTGGCGCCTAGATACTTGGCTGATTTTTTGGAATGAAGGGGGCTCCTTGTTGGCAAGGAGCCCCCTTCTGGTTTGGTTACTTTAGGGTTGTGGGCACTTCCCTATTTGGCATCGGCCCAGGTTATGCCGGTGCTGGCTTCGGCGATCAACGGTACGCGGAGGTCTACTACGTGCTCCATGACGTCGCGGACCATGGCGGTTAGGCGCTCGACTTCGTCGACGGGGCACTCAAAGTCCAGTTCGTCGTGTACCTGCAGAATCATGTGGGCGGCAAAGCCCTCTTCTTCCAGGCGGCGGCTTACGCGGGCCATAGCGATCTTGATGATGTCTGCTGCGGTTCCCTGCATGGGGTGGTTCATGGCCGTGCGCTCGCCAAAGCCGCGGAGCTGTGGGTTTTTGGCCTTGAGCTCCGGAATATGACGCCGGCGACCGTACATGGTCTCGGCGTAGCCCGTCTGCTTGGCACGCGCCACCACGTTGTCGAGGAACGTACGCACGCCTGGATAGGCCTCGTAGTAGCGATCGATCATATCGCGCGCCTCGGCCATCGAGATATGCAGCGACTGCGACAGACCGTAGGCCTGCTGGCCGTACACGATCCCAAAGTTCACGGCCTTGGCGCGACTGCGCAGATCGGGTGTCACCTCGGACACCGGCACGCCAAATACGCGCGCGGCCGTCTCAGCATGGAAGTCCTCACCCTCGTTAAAGGCGCGCACCAAGTGCTCGTCACCCGAAAGATGCGCCAGCAGACGCAGCTCGATCTGCGAGTAGTCCACCGCCAAAAAGACGCTGCCCTCGCCTGCCGAGAACGCCGTCTTGACGGTGCGGCCCAGCTCCGAGCGCGTCGGGATGTTCTGCAGATTGGGGTCGCTCGAAGACAGACGCCCCGTCGCAGTGATGGTCTGGTTGTACGTAGTGTGTACGCGACCGTCACCGCGGCGCAGCGGACCTAGCGTGTCCAGATAGGTCGACTTAATCTTGGACTTCTCACGCCAGTCCAAAATCAGACGCACGATCTCGTGGTCGCGGGCAAGATCGCTCAACACCTTGGCGTTGGTCGAATAATAGCCGCGCTTAGTCTTCTTGAGGCCTTTGGTCGGAAGCCCCATCACATCAAAGAGCACATGCGACAGCTGCATGGGACTGCCAATGTTAAAGGTCTCGTCACCCGCCAGGTCGCGAATACTGCGCTCGACCTCGGCAATCTGGGTCGCCAGACCCTCGGACAGACTGTGCAGGCGATCGGGGTCCACGAGCATGCCCGCGCGCTCCATCTTGGCAAGTACCGGAACGAGCGGCATCTCGATGCCATCGAACACGTTGGCGGCATTCTCACGGGCCATGCACTCGCGCAACGGCGCCACGAGCGCCAGCGTCAGAGCCGCAGTACGGGAGGCAGGCGCGGGAGCGTCCTCGCCGGCACCCTCTGCACCGCGCGCCGCAGGCAGCGACATCTGCAGATACGTATCGGCCAGATACGCCTCGTCGAACTCGGAGCGGTCGGAATCCAGCAGGTAGGCGGCAACCACGGTATCGAAGATGCGCGTGGAATCGGCAGACAGCGGGTCCATGAGCTCGGGCTCAGAGGAATCGATAGGCGAAAGCTCGTGCAACAGTGCCTTCATATCCGGGCTTGCCACGCGGCCCTCCATAAACAGGCGCGCGAGCACGCCGGCAATCACGCCGTGGGCGAAGTTGAAGCCCTCAACCTCAGCCACCGCACGGCTGTCGCCCTCCTCGAGCGCGAACAGGCCCTTGGACGTCGCCAACCACAGCGTGCGCGTCAGTCCAAAGAGCGCGCCCTCTTCCTTGTCGTCGTCCACCACGGCGGCGACCCACTCGCCCGCCTCGATCGCACGCGAAACCTCAGACGCCACGTCAGCAAGCGCCTCGGCATCGCCGGCAGCGGTGCGCTCAATCGTGGGCATCTCAAACGTTCTAGCAGCGGCAGCAGCGCCACCCTCGCCGCCGATCAGCGCCAAGAAACGGTTCTGCATGGCGGTGATACCAAGCGTGCCCAACGCCGCGGACACTTCGTCGACAGAAAACGCCGGGAATGACGTCGCCTCAAAATCGAGCTCGACGGGCGCATCGGTGCGAATGGTTGCGACCTTGCGGCTCAGCAGCGCATCGTCGATGTGTGCACGCAGGTTCTCGCCCATCTTGCCCTTGACCTCGTCGGCATGTGCGATGACCTCGTCCAGGCTACCGTACTGCGCAATAAGCGCACTCGCCTTTTTGGGACCGATGCCCGGCACGCCGGGGATGTTGTCGGACGTGTCGCCCTTCAGACCATAAAAGTCGGGCACGAGCGCCGGCGTAATGCCGTGATACAGGTCATCCACGCTCTCGGGCGTCATAATCGCAACGTCGGACAGGCCCTTACGGGTCGAGACCACGTTGACGTGCTCGGTAACAAGCTGATACATGTCGCGATCACCGGTCACCAGCAGCATGTCACAGCCGGCCTCTTCACCCAGGCGCGCCATAGTACCCAGGATATCGTCGCCTTCCCAGCCCTCGGACTGCAGAATCGGCACGTTGAGCGCGATGAGCAGCTCCTTAATCATAGGGAACTGCACATGCAGATCGGGGTCCATGGGCGGGCGTTGCGCCTTATACTGCGGCAGCATCTCCATGCGCACGCGCGGCTTGCCCTTATCAAACGCCACAACAACGCCGTCGGGGTTAAAGGCGTCGATCATCTTAAGAAACATGTTCAGAAAGCCAAAAATCGCGTTGGTGGGGCGACCGTCCGGCGCGTTCATGGTCGGCGGCACGGCGTGGAAGGCGCGATGCATGAGCGAGTTGCCGTCGATAACGGCAAAGGTGCGGCGCTTGTCAGACATATTGAATACCTCGCTTTAGGCTGGGCACGGTTTGCTCACTCCAGTTTACACGCTCCCCGCCCCGCGGCCACCTCACATCAAGCTCCCCCGCCACCGTGAGCCCGCGCGTGATACGATGGCTCACGGTACATCAACCAGCACGATCGATCCGAAAGGAGCCTGCGTCATGGAGCGTCCCTGCGCATGGAAAAAGTACACGCCACAGCAAATCGAGGAGCTCGAGGAGCTTTGCCGCGGCTATAAGCAGTTTTTGAGTGAGAACAAGACCGAGCGCCTGTGCGTCAAGGCCGGCATCAAGATGGCCGAGGAGGCGGGATACGTCGACCTGGAGACCGTAATCGCCGAAGGCCGCGAGCTCAAGGCAGGCGACAAGGTGTATGCCGCTAACCACGGCAAGGACCTTATGCTCGTCAACCTGGGCACCGCCCCGCTCGAGCAGGGCTTTAACATCCTGGGCGCGCACGTGGACTCGCCGCGCCTGGACCTTAAGCAGAACCCCGCCTTCGAGGCCGGCGACATGGCTTATCTCGACACGCACTACTACGGCGGCGTCAAGAGCTACCACTGGGTGGCCTCCCCGCTCGCACTCGTGGGCGTCATCTGCAAAAAGGACGGCACCACCGTCGACATCAATATCGGCGACAAGGACGACGACCCGGTCTTTACCATCTCCGACCTGCTGATTCACCTCTCGAGCGAGCAAATGTCCAAGCCCGCCAAGGATGCCGTCGACGCCGAAATCCTCGACGTGATCGTGGGAGGCCGTCCCGTCAAGTTTGATGAGGACGACAAGGACGCCCCCAAGGAGCCCGTCAAGCAGATGTTCCTGGACATCCTTAAGGAGCAGTATGACGTCGAGGAGGAGGACTTCCTCTCCGCAGAGATCGAGGTCGTGCCCGCCGGTCCCGCCCGCGACATGGGCCTCGACCGCTCCATGATTCTGGGCTATGGCCACGACGATCGCGTCTGCGCTTACCCCTCCATGCTTGCCCAGATCGACGTCGCAAACGTGAAGCGCACGAGCATCACGCTCATCGTCGACAAGGAGGAGATCGGCTCCGTAGGCGCCACCGGCATGACGAGCCGCTTCTTCGAGAACACCGTCGCTGAGATCATGACGCTCGCCGGCGAAGACAGCCCGCTGGCCCTGCGCCGCGCGCTCGCCCGTAGCCGCATGCTCTCCTCTGACGTGTCCGCCGGCTTTGATCCGGGCTACGCCGGCAAGTTCGAGACTAAAAACGCCGCCTTTATGGGTCGCGGTCTGTGCTTTAACAAGTACACGGGCAGCCGCGGCAAGGGCGGCTCCAACGACGCCGATGCCGAGTACGTGGCCCTCGTCCGCGACATCATGGACGAGGCCGGCGTGGACTTCCAGACCTGTGAGCTCGGCCGTGTCAACGCGGGTGGCGGCGGCACCATCGCCTACATCATGGCCAAGTACGGCATGAACGTCATCGACTCCGGCGTTGCCGTCCTGTCCATGCACGCCCTGTGGGAGGTCGCCAACAAGGCCGACATCTACGAGGCCTATCGCGGCTACAAGGCCTTCATCGAGCGAGCCTAACCAACCCTTCATCAGTTGCGGTGAAATACGGACTAAACTGGCCCATAAACGGCCAAAACAGACCGTATTCCACCGCAACTTCCTTTTTGGCAGAGGAGAGTCCATGCTGCAGGTCATCATTTCGCCCGCCAAGCAGATGCGCGCGGCCCAAGATGCTTTTGAAGTCCTGGGCATTCCACCCTTTGTGCACGAGACGGCTCGCCTCCACCGCGCACTGCTAGATATCGAACGGAAAGAAGGCAGCGGCGGCCTGCAGGCGCTATGGAACGTGAGTGACAAACTGCTGGGGCCTTGTCTCAACACCCTGCATGAGTTCGGGCCCATCCTGAAAAACGGCGATCTCGACAATCCCGCGCTCGCCCGTCACCTCTCCCCTGCCGTCATGTCCTATCACGGCATTCAATACCAGAGCATGGCGCCCGAGGTGATGGATTCCGCACAGCTCGCATGGCTGCAAGACCATCTCTGGATCCTCTCGGGGCTTTACGGATGCGTACGCCCCTTTCATGCCGTTGAACCGTATCGGCTGGAGATGGGCGCGAAGCTTGCCGTCGACGGTGCCCGAGACCTCTACGCGTTTTGGGGCGACAAGCTCGCACGGGCCATCGCTCCGGCGGGCTCCAACGCTACGATCGTCAACCTCGCCAGCGCGGAATACGCCAAAGCCGTTCTGCCCTGCCTCGCCACCGATGCCACGGTCGTCACATGCCTCTTTGGCGAAGGCGTCCGCAACAGGAAGCCCATCCAACGGTCGACCGCCAGCAAAAAGGCGCGCGGCTCCATGGTTCGCTGGATGGCAGAAAACAAGCTCGAGGATGCAAGCGAACTCACCGCATTCAATATCGGCTATCGGCACATCCCCGAGCTTTCAGACAAAAACACCCTGGTTTTCATGAACGCGCAGGCACAATAGGCCCGCCGTTTCCAAACACCCCATTACTCCGCCAAGCCATCGGCCTTTGCAATCTCGCTCGTCGAGCCATCTTGGTAGGTAATCTTAACGTGCTCTACGTCGGATACCGTAACGCCCGACGGAGGTTCCAGACGCCACTCCGCCAGAGCGATATCCATGGTCGTGGGCACATCGCCCTGATCTTTGAGCTTCACCGTGAGTGTTTTGAGTGCCTCATCAAACGTCACGCGTTCGATTTCTTCACCCGGAATAGACCCGCCGCTCAACTGCAGCTGCACAAACTCGTCGCGCGGATACCAGTAGTCGCCCGGTGCGGCAACGGTATTGCCGCCCGCGACCCTCACCGTCATTATCGGCAGGGCATCATCAGTCTCGAACTCCCAGGCAGCGCCGCCGCGACCGCCAAACGTCCAAATACAAAAGGCAATCACCAGCACGGCAAGCACCGCAAAGCCAATCGCGACCAACCCATGGTGCGCACGGCCCTCCTCGGCCGATATGTCCCATTGTGTCTCTCGATATAGATGCTTGTCTTCCATGTACGCCTCCCCACAGGCACGCTCGTTAGGCCAATCGTACCCATTCGAGCTATACTTGAGCCCATTACATAAACGGGGAGCTTGCAGGACAAGACGGCAGGCTGAGATTGGGCGCGCCCGCCCTGACCCGCAAACCTGATATGGGTAATGCCAACGAAGGGAGCCGTGCCAATGAGCACACAGACCGAGCCCAAGCTCGTCACGCAAATCGACTTCGCCCGTGCCGGGCAGATCACGCCGCAGATGAAGGAAGTCGCCGAGCGCGAGCATCGCGACCCCGAGTACATCCGCGAGCGCGTGGCCGACGGCCGCATCGCCATTCCCGCCAATATTGTGCACATCAAAAAGGGCATGCGCGCCTTTGGCGTCGGTGAAGGGCTGTCCACCAAGGTCAACGTGAACTTGGGCATCTCGGGCGACAAGGCCGATGCCGCCGAGGAATGGAAGAAGGTCAAGATCGCCGAGGACTTTGGCGCCGACGCCATCATGGACCTCTCCAACTCGGGCAAGACGCGCCAGTTCCGCCAGCAGCTCATCGACGAGACGCCGCTCATGGTAGGTACCGTCCCCATGTACGACGCCATCGGCTACATGGAAAAGCCGCTGGTCAAGCTCACCAAGGACGACCTGTTCGAAGTCGTGCGCGCGCACGCCGAGGACGGCGTTGACTTTATGACTATCCACTGCGGCATCAACAAGTCGGTCACCAAGACCTTTAAGGAGACCGGCCGCCTGATGAACATCGTGAGCCGCGGCGGCTCACTGCTGTTTGGCTGGATGGAGGTCACCGGTAACGAGAACCCGTTCTATGAGTTCTACGACGAGTTGCTCGAGATTTGCCACGAGTACGACGTGACGATTTCACTCGGCGACTCCTGCCGCCCAGGCTGCCTCTACGACTCCAACGACGCCACCGAGACCGCTGAGATGATCGAGCTGGGCAAGCTGTGCAAGCGCGCTTGGGCCGCCGGCGTCCAGGTCATGGTCGAGGGCCCGGGTCACATGGCGCTCGACGAGATCGCCGCCAACATGAAACTGCAGAAGCGCCTGTGCCACAATGCTCCGTTCTATGTGCTCGGGCCGCTGGTGACCGATATCGGCGTGGGTTACGACCACATCACCGCTGCCATCGGCGGCGCCATCTCCGCCAGCTCCGGTGCCGACTTCCTGTGCTACGTGACACCGGCAGAGCACCTATGCCTGCCCAACGCCCAGGATGTGCTCGACGGCCTCATGGCCACCAAGATCGCCGCACACGCCGCCGACATCGCCAAAAAGGTGCCCCACGCCCGCGACATGGACGACAAGATGGGCCAGGCACGCCGCAAGCTCGACTGGGACGCCATGTGGAAGTGCGCGCTCGACCCGGTTACGGGCAAGAAGCGCTACGAGGAATCCCCCGCCGCCACCGAGGGCACTTGCACCATGTGTGGCAAGATGTGCGCCGTCCGCACCGTCAACAAGATCTTCGAGGGCACCACGATCGACCTCGGCATGGAGGACTAGCCCTGTCGCCGCGGCCGCTTCTGGCGGCGAGCTGGTGCCTGTCAATTGTTGACGTGTGAACATTTGCTTGCATTTGCGTAAAGATTGCATCGCCCGCCCGGGATTGCCATACAGCCATCCCGGGCAACTTTATAATGCAGGCAGAAGACCCATTTGAATCCGACCGAACAAGGGAGCGAACATGGATCGCAGTAAGGTACCCGCCGTTCTATCCATCGCAGGATCCGATTCCAGCGGTGGTGCCGGCATTCAGGCCGACATCAAGACCATCACGGCGCACCGCCTGTATGCCGAGACGGCCATCACAGCCATAACCGCACAAAACACCCTAGGCGTCACCGCCGTGCAGAACATCTCCCCAGATATTGTCGCGGCGCAGATCGATGCCGTTTTTGACGATATCCGCCCCAACGCCGTCAAGATTGGCATGGTTTCCTCTGCCGAGATTATCGATGTTATCGCCGACCGCCTGAGCGCTTGGAACGCGACAAACGTGGTAGTCGACCCCGTCATGGTAGCCACCTCGGGCGCACGGCTGATTGCCGAAGATGCCGCCGAGGCGCTCACCCGCCGCCTGTTCCCGCTAGCGACGGTTATCACGCCCAATATTCCCGAGGCCATGGCCCTGCTCGACTACGAGGTCGACTCCGAGCGCACGCAGCAAAATGCTGCCATGCTCCTCACCCGCCGCTTTGGTTGCGCATCCCTCGTTAAGGGTGGGCATCTTGTCAACGAGGCCAACGATGCACTGGCCGAACCCGCGCCACTCGATGACGAGGGCAACCATCTGGGAGATCCACTCACCACGTGGTTCCGCCACAAGCGCATCGAGACCGACAACACACACGGCACCGGCTGCACGCTCTCGTCCGCCATCGCCTGCGCGCTGGCTCAGGGCATGGATCTTGCCGATGCCGTCAACGCGGGCAAGGCCTACCTAACGGGCGCCCTCGCCGCCGGCTTTGATATGGGCAAAGGTTCCGGCCCCGTCAATCACATGTGGCAGTATTAAGATT
>URGY01000046.1 GCA_900547505.1 uncultured Collinsella sp. | reverse complement strand
GCGAAGAGCGTTGCTGCCTAGGCTAGCCCCTTGTCACACAAACTACCGAAGCCTCAAAAAAGTGTGCATGCTCCAGGGGTCCATATTGACTCGTTCACTTCTCGGAAAAACATTCACCTTCAATTCGAGCCTTAACCAAATGGCTCCCCGCAACATGACCCCCGTCTCGCCGCGGCCATATCAAACCTTCATGGCGGGGCGGTATCCTCATGTCCATAAAACTCGCAGGATAAACCCATTATCCAAGGAGGCACCGCACCCGTGTCGTGGGTCGTCGCAGCATTTGCGTCAGCATTCTTTGCCGGCATCACATCCATCTTGGCCAAATGCGGCATCAAGCAGACCGACTCCGATGTCGCGACGGCCATTCGCACCTGCGTGGTGCTCGTTTTCGCCTGGGCAATGGCGGGCATTTCTGGATCCATTGGAACCATTGGCAGCATCGAACCCAGATCCTGGCTCTTTCTCGTCCTCTCGGGACTCGCTACCGGCGCTTCGTGGATCTGTTACTTTAAGGCGTTGAGCATCGGAGACGTCAATAAGGTCGTACCGGTCGACAAGATGAGCACCGTGCTCGCCGCGCTGATCGCCATCGTGCTTTTTGGCGAGACGAGCAACCTTGCGGTTAAGCTCGTGGGAACCGCCGTCATTACCCTCGGCACGTTTTTAATGACCGAGAAGCAGCAATCCGCCGGACCCGAGCAGCAGCAAGACCGGACCTGGCTCGCTTACGCCCTCGGCGCCGCCATGTTCGCAGCACTCACCTCCGTCCTCGCTAAGATCGGCATCGAAGGCGTCGAGTCAAACCTGGCCACGGCAATCCGCACCTGCGTGGTACTGGTTATGGCATGGGCAATCGTGGCAGCCAAGGGAAAACTGGAGCAGGTCGCGCACGTTGACCGGCGCGAACTCACATTTCTCGCAACATCGGGCATCGCGACTGGAGCATCGTGGCTGCTCTATTACTATGCCATCGCTGCAGGCCAGGTGAGTGTCGTGGTGCAGATCGACAAACTATCGATTGTCGTATCGGTGCTATTTGCGCGCCTGGCATTCAACGAAAAACTCTCCCGCCGCAGCGCCATCGGTCTCGCCCTCATCGTACTGGGCACCGCCGCGCTTGCAATTTGGAAGTAGCGCCGATACCGAACGAAATCCAGTCCACCCGTAAATCCGTGACACAGCGCCCGCACCGGACTTGAGATGTTTGTACTGACTGCGCGCTGCCGCGCTACTTGCGCAGCGGCTTGGGCAGCGGAATGCCGGCGGCGATGGCTGCGGCGATGATCATGCAGACGATACCCTTGAGCGGGAAGCACATGAGAAGCAGGCCCACGACCATGACCGGCTGACGCATGACCGCACCCATCGTCGATGCCGTGCAGACGGCGACGCAAAAGACCGGATCGGCACCGGTAAGAATGGCAAGGCCGTAGCCCAAGCTCACACCCGAGAAGATAACCGGGAAGAAGTGGCCACCACGCCAACCAAGGTTGATAAGGGCGGGCGTCAGCATGGCCTTGACCAGACCGGTCGCGATAAGCACGCCGGCGGGAATGGTGAGGTAGGTTTCCATGAGCACGTCGGCCTGGGTCTCGCCGGCAAACATGGTGTAGGGCAAAACCGTGCCGCAGATGGCGAGCGCCAGACCGGCCAGCATGGCTTTGACGACAGGGCGCTCCCCTATGGCATGGGCAAACGCTTCGCTCGCGTGCTCAGAGACAAAGTACAGCCAGCCGCAGATTGTTCCGATCAGCGACAGAGGGATGAGCCAGGTAAGCTCCAGGTTGCCCACCTCGGCGGACTCGAACCTGGGCATGCCCATGCCGCCGCCCATAAGCTGGCCGAGCAGCAGATAGGTGCCCAGGCCGCCGGCAATCGCGATGCCGTAAACCACGGTCTTTTGCGCCTTGGGCAGCCTGATGGTAATCTCACCGGATTCGGAATCATCGCCATCGCCGGCACCCTGGCCGTCGGCGCTACCGGCGAGTGGCGCCACAAAGCCAAAGACGGGCGCGGTAAAGAGCGCCGTCAGGGCGGCCTGGGTACCCAACAGCGTGAGCTCCCTAAACTCGGCTCCAAAACGGCGCATGCGGTCGCCGACCCAGCTGCACAGCCCGGCAATGACGCCGATCAGTCCAGCTTCCGGTCCAATGCTGCCGCCAAACAACAGCGGCAGCAATGCCGCGAGCGAAAGCTTGCCCAGGTTGTCGTACGGGTAGCGTCCATCGCGCTTTACCTTGGCCATCACTTGGTTAAGGTCATCGGTCTTGGTGCCCGTCATCTTTTCGTACAGGCCAATCAGCAGGCCGCCCAGCAGGCAGACAAAAAACGGGTACGGCAAAAAACCGAACGGGCCGCTCGCGAGCTCGGGCGAAGCGACGCCCAGCGCGTGCGGAATCTCGGTCCATAGATAGTCGATACCATGCTCCATCGCAAAGAAGAACAACCAGACTGCGGCACCTGCGAACGCACCGGTCACGGCAACGCTGGCCAAAAACAGCGCGCGGTTTGTGGGCTTGGCAAGGCTATCCATCGGGTCCTCCCGCGGTCAAAGTCGACATAGATACGTTTTATTGTAGAGCGAGCGTTGCCCGAACAAGCCAACCATCTGCGCCGCAAACGGCACTATTGGGAGTCGTAGTGGGGCAGGCTCAAGACTTATCCGTTGATAATCGAGGCAATCTCGCGCAAATCGTCGGCAAAGTAGATGCCGTGCTGGCGCTGCGGGCTCGAAAGCCCTTTATCAATCATATGCCCGAGTAGCGCCTTGAGGTCGTTGTAGTACCCATCCAGGTTATACAGGATACACGGGGCACTCAGGTGCCCCAACGACACCGCGGACATGACCTCGGCAATCTCCTCGAGCGTGCCCGTCCCACCGGGAAAGGCAATGAATGCGTCGCCGAGCTCGATCATCTTGGCCTTGCGCTCGGCCATATCGCTCGTCACGATAAGATCGTCGATACCGTCATGTTGAAACTCGGCCTTGATAAAAAAGCTCGGCTCAACACCCGTCACGTGCCCGCCTGTTTCGAGCACGCTATCGGCGAGCGCGCCCATCAGCCCCGACTTGGACCCGCCGTATACCAGCGCGTGGCCGTTGGCTCCAATCCAGTCGCCCAGCTCCTGCACCGCGGGCAGAAACGCCGGGTCGTTGCCGACGTTCGCGCCCAGGTATACCGTGATATTCATTTAGCCCCCTCTAGCGCTGGCGTCGGCGATATTCGCGCACGCGGCGTGACAGATCGGCGAGTTCATCGCGATCGAGATCTTCCAAATGTTCAAGATCGTCCATAAAGCGTGCCATGGTGTCCTTTTGGCGCATCTTGATAAGCATATTGCAGTAGTTCACCGCCACGCCCGTGAGCATAGCGATATAGAAAATGCTGATGACGCTTAGGACGACGGTAATGGCGCGGGCAACCGGCGTTGCGGCCGGGATGTCGCCAAAGCCGATCGTCGAGACCGTCTCGAAGCTAAACCAGAGGCCATCACCAAACGTGAGGGTCGTAGGTTCGGACAGCCAGACAGCCGTCGAACACAGCAGGTAGAAGATAAGAAACAGACTCGTGATGCGCGCAAAGCCAGCCTGGCGCAATACGTCCGCAAGCGTCCTCAACTTGTTCATCGCGACCCCTTTTCCCAGACACCCCATCACGTTCGCTCGATATTGTCCCACAACCGGCAGTTAGGGACGTTCCTTTTGTGCCGGCAGAAAGGGACTGTCCCCAACTGCCGGGCAGACTGTTTAGCGGTATGCCTGCCGACCAAGCAGACCAGCTGATATGATTATGCGGTAATGTCTCGATTCGTTAGGATTGCCCGTGAGAGCTACCGCTATCCTTCGTTCAACTGTGCTTCGCGCCCTGATTATCGTGCTTGCCGCACTTACCCTACTGAACGCCCTCATGCCCGCCCCCGCCCATGCCAATGACTCTGATCAACAGATCAAAACGGTACGCGTCGGCTGGCTTATCAACAACGAGGGATTCCAGGACGGCACGCCAGGCGAGCGCCTCTCGGGATGGGGCTACGACTACCTCCAGACCCTTTCGTACTACACGCCCGGTTGGCGGTACGAATACGTCTCCGGCACCTTCACCGAGCTCATGGAGATGCTCGAGAAGGGCGAAATCGATCTGCTGCCGAATATTTCGTATTCGGCAGAGCGAGCACAAAAGTTGCTCTACTCCTCGAACCCCGAAGGAACCGAGCGCTACTACATCTACGCCAAGCCCGACCGCGACGATCTCTCTAAAGGCGATCCTCAAGCGCTCCAAGGGCTAACCATCGGTTATAACCCCGGCGTTATGCAAACCGCCGTCGGTCGGCAGTGGCTTTCCAACGAAGGTATTACCTGCACCTATAAAGAATTCGCCGGCGGCGGTGACCTCTTTGACGCGCTCGCAAACGATGAGGTCGACGCCATCATCATGAATGACACCATCTCCTCACCCAACGCTTCCCCTATGTTCTACGTAGGTTCGAGCGACTACTATTTTGCAGTGCCCAAAAGCCGTCCCGACCTGATGGACGACATCAACTCGGCCATGGCGGCAATCAATCGCATCAACCCGCGTTACAACGACGAAGTCAAATCAAACTACTCGGCACAAAACAGTGGATCCGCATCACTTACCGGCTCCGAACGGTCGTGGCTCAAGGCCAAGAAAAGTACGCTTACGCTCGGTTACCTCAGTAACAATCTCCCCTACTGCAACCAAGATGATAATGGAGAAATGGAAGGCTCACTCGTCTCGTTCGTTACAACGCTACACGACAAATTTGGCATTTCCGTACGCACGATCGCTTATCCAGGCAACCAGCAAATGACAGAAGCACTCTCAAGGGGGGATATCGACATCGCCCTACCGGCATATAATGACTACTGGCTTGCCGAGCAAATGGGGACGGTTCAATCGATTTCGATGGGAACGCTCTCTCTTACCGCCATCCACGCCACCAACGATCTTAACAGGGATCTGCGCAATATCGGTTGCACAGAGTTTTCGATCGTAAACCGCAACGAATTAAAATACTTATTTCCAAATGCAAATATAACCGAATATCAGTCTGCAGACGAAATACTAACTGCCCTTAAGGATGGGAGGTCAAGCTGCGTCATTGTTCCCAGTGCACGGCTGGAAACCATCCGAGAAAGCTACGATATCAAAGACTACGAGATACAGGAACTCTCACGCACGGCCGAGCTCTCTTGCCTCATGTTACGCGGAAATCCCGAATTATTAAGTATTGTCAACAAGGGCATCATCAACGCCGGAGAATCGCTTTCTGCAAGCAATTATTCCTCTACGTCGTATAGCGCGCAGGAGTCGGACACGCTCAGGTTTATGTATCGACATCGTAGTGCGATTGTCGTCATCATCGTCGGTGTACTGTTGACTGGAGTAGCGGTTCTAACCTGGGCCCTGCAGCGAGCCCGAGCAGAACAAAACAAGGCACTCGCCGCAAATGCCGCCAAAACGGCCTTTCTTACACGCATGAGTCATGACATCCGCACGCCGCTCAACGGCATTCTGGGACTCATCGAAATTGAGGAATTGCACGAAGACGATGTCCATGCCGCCCGTGAAAACCGAGCCAAGGCGCGAATTGCCGCCAATCATCTGCTCTCACTCATCAACGACATTCTAGAAATGGGCAGGATTGAAAATGGTAAGTTAACGCTTGAGCACGTCTCATTTAACCTTGAAAAGCTCTGCGACGATGCAATTGTGCTGTGCAAACTCCGCGCGTCCGAACACAATATAACGATGCGGGATCAAAGCGCACATCTCGTTTGCAATCCGCAGGTAATTGGAAGCCCCACTCATGTACGTCAGATTATCATTAACCTGCTCGACAACAGCATCAAGTACAACAAAGATGGCGGCACTGTCACTTTTACCTCTCAGATTAAACCGCTTGACGACAACCGAGTGCTCTTTTGCTTTAACGTCTCGGACACCGGCATCGGCATGTCGCCCGAGTTTCTTAAGCACATCTACGAACCGTTTGCTCAAGAAGGCAACGATGCCCGCAGCAAATTTCAGGGGACGGGCATGGGCATGCCGATCGTCAAATCACTTGTCGACCTCATGGGGGGAACAATCGAGGTAACGAGTGAGCTTGGAACCGGATCGACATTTTACGTTCAGATTCCGCTCGCTATCGATACGTGTCCTAAGATCCAAACGCAAACGAGCGCGGGGGCACTCACGGTCTCACTTGCCGGAATGAGCGCGTTGCTTGCCGAAGACAACCAGCTTAGCGCCGAAATCGCCCAGACATTATTGGAGACCGAAGGCATCGTAGTCACCCATGTGGAGAACGGCAGCGACGCGGTTGATCTGTACCTTTCACGTCCCGCAGGCAGCTTCGATGCAATCCTGATGGACATCATGATGCCGGGCATGGATGGCTACGAAGCGGCCCGCACGATCCGCCTAAGCGGCAAGGCCGACGCAGCCGACATCCCCATTATCGCGCTGACCGCCAACGCCTTTGCCGAGGACGCACAAGCGGCACGTGACGCTGGCATGAACGCCCATCTGCCCAAGCCGCTTGACTTTAACAAGCTTAAAGACATGCTCGCCTGCATCAAGAAAAACGGAACTATTTCGCTATAGTTTGTGCTCAACTACCAAACGCAGTTAGAAAGGAAGCCCACGATGTTTAGGCCCCTACGCAGAAAAAAACGCGCTATTTCCGATGAGGCGGCGCGCGAGTTGCTCTCCGCCTGCAAGCGCGGCGTCTTTGCCGTCAACGGCGACGATGGCTACCCGTACGCCATTCCCGTCAACTACTTCTTCGATGCCGAGCACGACAAGATTTATTTCCATGGCGCCAAAGCAGGCCACAAGGTCGACGCACTCAAGCGCGATGACAAGGTCTGCTTTACCGTTTACGGAAACGAGTGGTACAAGGACGATGACTGGGCTCCCTATGTTATGAGCACCGTGGTCTTTGGCCGTTGTCGCCTGGTGCATGACACTCCCGCGTATATCGAGGACAAAGTCCGCCAGCTCGCCCTTAAGTACTACCCTTCTGCCGAAGAAGTCGAAGAAGAGATCGCCAGAGACATCAAGGGCGTCCAGCTCTACGAGATTACGATTGAGCATCTCTGCGGCAAGCAGATTCAAGAAAAGTAAGCCTCAAAAGCAAAACTCACAAATAGCAATATGGCCCGGTTCCAACCCACCTTGGAACCGGGCCATATGCTTATGAAGCGTCGGCAGCTATGTGCGCAAGCGCCTCAACGAGCTCCTGCGAGCTCACGGGTTTACTCAGGTGCGCGTCCATGCCCGCCTCGCGCGAAAGTCTGCGGTCGTCGGCAAAGGCGTTGGCACTCACGGCGATAATCGGCGTGGTCGCGGCATCCTCGCGATCGAGTGCTCGAATCCGACGCGTGGCCTCAAGGCCATCGATGCCAGGCATCATGATGTCCATCAACACCACGTCGTACTCGTGCGGTGCGCTCGCGGCAAACGCCTCAACGGCAGACTCGCCATCCTTAGCATGCGTCACGACGGCACCGGCACGGCTGAGTGTAAACTGCGCGATCTCGGCATTCAGATCGTTATCCTCTACGAGCAAAACGCGCAAGCCCTGGAGCGCGTCACCATCGCCCGCATCCGCGCGAACTGCCTGAGGAATCTCGGAGCGTTTGCATTTCTCGAACGGCAGGCGGATGGTAAACGTCGTCCCCTGCCCCAAGACACTCGTAAAACTCATGGTTCCGCCCATAAGCTCGACTAACTGTTTTGCGATAGGCGCGCCCAGGCCACTTCCCGACGAGGCGCCTTCCACCTGTTGCTCCTCGCGGCAAAACGGCTCGTAGAGGTGCTGTTGGAACTCCTCGCTCATGCCAATACCGTTGTCGGCGATCGTGTATTCATAGACGGGGGCGCCATCCGCTGGCTCCACCTCGCGGCACACCAGGCGAACATAGCCGCCCTGGCGGTTGTACTTGACGGCATTGCCGGCAATATTGAGCAACAGGCGCTTGAGGTGCGTCACGCTCACCCGTGCATAGGGATGATTAAGCGTCTGCTGGTCGCAGATAATTGTCACCAGACGCTCCTCGGCCTGGCGCTCCAGAATATCGCGCACTTCACAGTTGAGTGCCACCAAATTTGTGGGTACGAGGTTCAGGTCGACCTGCCCGCTCTCCAGGCGACTCATATCGAGGGCCTCGTTGGCAAGGTCGAGCAGCAGTCCCGATGCCGTCCAGATTTTTGAGCGGCACTCGGTCTGCTTTTGCAGATCGTCCGCATTGGCATCGCCAACCTCGACCATGCCGCGAATGCCGTTGATGGGCGTGCGCAGATCATGGCTCATGCGACGCAGAAACTCCGTCTTTGCCGAGTTGGCGGACGAGGCCTCACGCGCCGCCTTTGCCAGCTTGTCGCCATAGTCGCGCTCCTGCTGCAGCAAGTCCGTCAAACGTCGGCGATCAGCGCGGCGACACACCATCACAACAACGGCTATAAAACCGCTGTAGAGCGCCAGCACGCCGGCAGCAACAGCCGCGACGACCTCGAAGTAACGCCGCGCCGGAGCATAGGTGTACACATAGAATTTGTGCGCTTTTCCAAATGTGCCCAAATACCACTCGCCGTCGGCGTTAATCAATTTGACCTTACCGGCCAGGCATCGATCCTTAATACCGTCGACAATGAAGACGTCCGTCGCAGGCAGATCGAATACGCCCAATACAGTGGGTTCAACGGCATTGGTCGCAACGACCTTGCCGTCGCTTTCGATCACGATATTGCCGCTATCGATGGTTTCATAGCCTTCGAGCAAACTCTGCAGTTTGAGCGTATTGCTTGCAACCGCCTTCGCGCTCTGATGCCTTACTGCGACAACGATGCCCTCGCCATCCTGCCGGGTTACGCAGCCAATGTCTGCGACCGAATCATCCGAAAGCGTAATGCGGGCGGTATAGGACTTAAGCGGATGAGTTGCCACCTCCAGCACGGGTGATTCTTTGAGATACGTAGCGAGCGACTCGTAGCCCACATCGCCCGTCGAGGACTCGGACACCAAATTGCCCGATGCGTCCGTCACGATCAGCGCGCTCACGTTGAACTGGTCGGCGTATTGCTCCAGCCTTGTGTTATCCACCGAACCGTCGCGCTCTATATCGCGCGCTGCCTCTCCGGCGATCTCCATAACGCGTATCAGGTTTTTGGTCGTATAGGCGCTATTGAATGCATCGTAGGAAAGGCTCTGCGTCGCCACGTAATCGACAACGTCGGCAAAGCGCTGCTCGGCTTGGGCCGTCATGTAACCGTAGCTCATCATGCCGGCAGCAACCGAGAGCACTATCCCCAGCAGAGCGACAAGGAGCCATGCCCCTGCCGAACGATTGCCCCGCTCCTCTACGGCGTGGTCAGGCGCATCGATCATGACAGACCCTCCACATTCAAAAATGGCGAAGGGTCATCGAAGTACTTTGACACCAGGCGTTCCATGGTGCCATCGGCAAGCATTTCTTGGTAGGCATGAGTGAGCTTAACGTTGACGCCGCGCGTATCGTTGATATCGAAAGCGGTGCCCAAACCGACCTCTAGCAGCGGCTCATCCAGAATACGATACGTCACACCATAGTCCTTTTCGTAGGTGAGCAGCAAGGACTCATGCGCGGCGATGGCGTCGACCAGGCCCTCGACGAGCGCCGGGTTCAGGCATGAACGGTCCGAAAAGCAGTAGAGCTCCTTGATCTGCGGAACGTTTTCATTTGTGCGATTGAGCAAAATGCCCTCGGGCTTGGTGGTGGACTGAACCGCCACGATCTTATCCTCAAGATCGGCAAGCGTGTAGATATCGCTCTGGGGATCGACCGCGACCACCTGGCGGCTCGCAAGGTACGGGCCGGCCCAACGATACTCGTTTTCGCGACCCGTCATGCTAAAGCTGCCCATGACACAATCGAGCTCGCCGCTCGCCAGCAGCTCTTTCTTCTTTTCCCAGTCGATCAGCTGGTATTTTGGCTTATAACCAATGCGGGCCAAAGCCTCGGTCAATATCTCAACATCCAGGCCAACGATATCGCCGTACTCGTCGGTATACACAAACGGTGGATAGAGGTCGCTGCCGACGCTGAGCATCTTAAGATTGTCGTCCTTGACCTGCGAGGCGTCCAGACCTTCTAATGCAGACGTCGAGGCCCTGCCATTCGACTCGGAGCAGCCGGCTATCGCTACGACAAAGGCGCTCGCCACCACAAGCGCAACAAACAACGAAATGGCAACCGAGCGACGGGGTCTTTTCATCGAGCTCCAGACGATCCTGTTTACAGACTGAAATGGTAAAAAATAATAGCAAACAAAACCACATGAGTGCCCAATGGTTACAGACGTTTTACCATGCGGGACCTTCCAGCCGGCTTGGCAGAAGGCCCCGCATGCAGTGCTCACTTACCGTGCATTAAAAACGTAGCGGTCCAAGCGGTCGCACGCTTCCCTTACGCGCGAAAGCGGCAGCGCCAGATTCACGCGAATGTGGCAGGGCCCGTGGAACGGGCGGCCGTCCTGATACCCCACGCCCACGCGCGCCCCCTCGTCGAGCAGCCGCTGAATATCGCGGCCATGCTCGCGGCACCACTCGGTGCAGTCCAGAAACACCATGTACGTGCCCTGCGGACGCGAATAGGACACGCCCTCAAAATGCTCGTCCACGTAATCGCAGAAATACTCGATATTGCCGGCAAGCACCTGGTTAAGCTCGTCCACCCACTCGTCGCCCTGCGGCTGGTAGGCACCGATAAGCGCATGCATGGAGAGGACGTTCATCTCGTTGTAGTGGGTCTTGTTGGACACGGCGCACACGCGGTCGCGCAGCGTCTCGTTGTAGACGATGTGGTAGCTCTGTCTCTTATACACATCTCCGAGCCCACGAGACTACGCTGC
>URGY01000045.1 GCA_900547505.1 uncultured Collinsella sp. | reverse complement strand
GATGCTCGGCTCGATTTCGAGCACCTGCTGTGCACGGCTGAGGCACGCCGCGGCGGCAGGCAAAACTCAGGTCGCACAGGGTGTCCTCGTCAGCATCGTCAAAACGGAACGACATGTGGTCGAACACGGCCACCGTGTCGGCTCCGTCTGCGGACTCAGGTGTCCCGTCGCCCAGCGTAGCCTTACCGTCCACGATGCTCGGCTCGATTTCGAGCACCTGCTGTGCACGGCTGAGGCACGCCGCGGCGCGCGGAAGCGTCAGCACCACCATCTGCGCCATCATCACAAAGAACAGGATCAGGATCGCGTACTCCAGCACGGCCGAGATGCTGCCGATTTGCATGGCATGGACGCCCACGCGGTTGCCGCCCACCCACAGCACCGCAACCTCGGCGATATTCATCAAAAAGAAGCTGGAGCTGTCGAGACCCACAAACAGATGGTTGACCTTGATGGCATTGGCTGCGTAATCGCTAAACACCTCATCCAGGCGCTGCTCCTCGTGGCGCTCCTTGTTAAATGCGCGGATGACGCGCACGCCCACGATGTTCTCGCGCAGCACCACGTTCATGCGGTCGATAAAGCTCTGCAGGCGCATAAAGATCGGCGCGGCGTTGGCAACGGTAAAGACCGCCGCCACCAGCACGATCGCAACGACCACGCCCAGCAGCGTGCCCATGGCAGGATCGATGAACCAGGCAAAGATGATGCCCGCCACGGCCAAGAACGGTACCGGTAACACCAGCTGAATCGTCTGCAGGATCGCTTGCTGGATCACGTTGATGTCGTTGAGCGAGCGCGTGATCATCGAACCCGTACCAAAGCGCTCAAAGTCGCTGGCGGATAGCTCGAGCGACTTATCGTAGACGGCGTTGCGAATGTCGCAGGCCACATTGGCCGCCAGACGGGCCGAAAGATAGCAGCCCAGCACCGCGCCGCCACTGGCCATGCCGGTCGCGATGAGCATATACAGACCGTTGCGCAAGATGTAGTCGATATCGCCCGTCGTGATACCAGTATTGACCATATTCGCCAACATTGTAGGCACCAGCAGCGTGCCGACGTTATCTATCAGCAGTACAAACAGCGTCACCGCAATCAGCCCGCGATACGGCCTCATAAACCTCATTAAGAGTCGCATGTCTCCCCTTCGCCCTTGTCGTCAGCCTCGTTCTCGGCGGCCACTTGCCGTTTAAATGCCTCGCACTCTTCGTTAAGAACATGGGAGAACTTACCGACCAAGCGCATGATCTCGCTCTGTTCCCACGGCTCGAGCGCCTCGAATGCCTGTTGCTCGGCTTTTTGCGCCGGCAACGCGTAGCGCTTGGCAAACTGCATGCCTTCTTCGGTCAGTCGCACAACCTTGTTCTTACGACTGCCCTCGGCAAACTCCAACGTCGCAAGCCCTCGCGCCCTAAGCGTCTTGATCGCCGAATTGATGGTCTGTTTGCTGTAGAACCATTCACTCGTCAGCCTACTCACGGCAACGCTTCCGCCCGCTGCACTCGTGTCGACGAGCATCCAGTAGGCGCAGTCCGAAAGACCGCAGGCACGCGCGAACTCCGAATAGATACGGTCAAGCCCGTTGAGCATCCGGTCAAAATCGACCAACGTAACCGCGCAATCCATCTCTCCCACCATTCGATAGTCCGATTTTTGACCAATTTTGTGTCTCTAGATTAGTCCGAGTTTTGACTATCGTCAACAGCCTCTCCGCAAATGCGTGCACTTTTATGGCCTATCGGCAGAAAAAGACCGCCGGCGCGGGGGCGGCGCCAGCGGTCACGTGAAAATCGGGTTTTATTGCCTGTTAAGCAGCGACGGCCTCGTAGACCGTGGCGCCCGAGAAGCTGTCGTGCAGGCTCTTGCCGCAGATCCAAGGCAGCTCGACGACCTCGCAGACCGTGTTGACCAGCTCGGAGCAGTCAGTAAAGTGGCCCTTATCGTTGAGGGCCTCGCAATCCTGAACACGCCAATAGCCATCGGTGTGCGTGATGTAGTACTCGTGATCGTTGATCGACACGAAAGCGCGCGTCTTGGAACGCAACAGCTTCAGAAATCCTTCGAAGTCGGTCTCGACGACATCTCCAGCCTGGAACATGATGTTACCTCCTGGCCCGGCGCCACCATGGCGCGTTGATAAACGTTGGCACTCCTTTAGTAAAACCTTTATCAGAGCTTATGCGCACATCATTTAGGCAAGTGGTAAAAACCGCAGGGTAGACGGGATAAAACGTTTAATCATCCCACCGGTCTGTCACATTCCGGCTGAAGTTTTATGCAAACCAACTTTCCACTCGGCAGCTTGCATTGTTTGGGGCCGACGGCGCGATTACGGGTTTGGTTCGGCGGGTAAGAACGAGGCATCGAAACCAACGTCAGGAGGACACATGGAGACCATCGAGGCACTCATCCACCGCCGCAGCTGCCGCAAATACAGCGATTGCCCTGTCGGGGCCGAGAAGCTCGCACGCATTCTCGAAGCCGGCCAGTATGCGCCGAGCGGCATGGGACGCCAGCCGGTCACGTTCGTCGCCGTCACCGACCCCGCAACCGTCGAGCGCCTCTCGCAGCTCAACGCCCAGGTTATGGGTAGCGAGGGAGATCCCTTCTACGGCGCCAAGACCGTTGTGGTGGTGCTCGTCGACCGCAGCGTGCCCACGCACCTGGAAGACGGCTCGCTCGCCATGGGCAACCTGCTCAACGCTGCCTATGCGCTGGGCGTCGATTCGTGTTGGATCCACCGCGCACACGAGGTCTTTGACTCACCCGAGGGATTGGAACTGCTGGCCAAGTGGGGTCTGCCCGCCGACGGAAGCCTGCGCGGTGTGGGCAACTGCATTCTGGGCTATGCCGAAGACGTGCTTCCCCAGGCCAAACCCCGCCGCGACAACGTCGTGTACGTCAGGTAATTAGTTCCGCCGTTCTAACGAACGGCGGCCCCGCTGACGCTGCGCGGGCCGCATTTGCGCCAATCTGACGTTCAATTTCGAGGGCGCGACCAAAAGGTCAGCGCTCTCTCATTTCACGTCACCTTGGCGCAAATGCGGCTCGCTCGCTGTTGGTGACTGACATCGGGTGCGCCACTGGTGACATCTGGCACTTGGGCAGCTAAAAGGCCCCGTTCCAAATTTGCTGCTCCACTCGCAACTTATCTTGCCGATGGAGTTGTCGTCGTTTCGTTCGCGTGGGTCGTTTCGGCGCTGTCGCCCTGTTCGTCCTCGTCCTTTTGCGCGTCGGCGATGGTGGAGGCCGCCGCGACGATACCGCGCTGGGGCGCGACGCCCGTCTGGGCCTGAGCGCCCTCGACAAGCTCCGTGCCGGCATGCGCGAGCTCAGCAGGCCCGAACATTGCACTCAGGTCGGCCCCGCCGCCGGCGTAACCAAGCGCCGCGAGCGCGATGGCGACTATCGCGGCAACGACCGCGATCGGAACATAGCGATGCCAGCCTGCGGGATTGAGGCCGCTACGGCGAGCAGCGCCACGGCTAATGAAGCCGAGCGTTCCATCGTGCTTGAGCTTTGACCCCACCACACGCTTACGGACCCACAGCGACGATTCGGCCTGCATGGCCAAGCGAGCGCTTGCCGAGGGATAGCCATATCTAGTGCGCTTGAACGAGCCGTCGAAGCCTGAGGCGCTTTTGCCCCACGTCCGCGAAGTCGTGCGACGGTTGACCGGCGCCGTGGGCTTTCGAGCCCGATTTGGTTTTGAAGTCTCCGCCATACGCCCCCGCACGCCGTAACGCAATCGAAACATTACTGCTTTGGACTGTATCACACGCGCTGCATGCGGTCACGAGCGCCTCGCTCAGCGGTCGTCGTCCTTCAGCAAGCGCCACAGGGTCGTGCGGCTTATTCCCAGCACCTCGGCAGCGCGGGTCCGGTTGCCCTGAAGGTAGCCTACGACCAGCCGCGCGATGTCGCGTTCGGTATCGGTCAGTGGGCGCAGGATATACAGGTCGCTGTCGAGTGTCGGAGTGCCAAAGGTTGCGGTTTTGATGACGTCCTCCTGGGCGAGCACCTCCTCCGCCACCGCGCGCTCCGCCACACCCGACCCTACTAATATATAGATTCGTTCCGAGACCTCGCGAAGCTGCAGGTAGTTGCGTGGCCAGCGATAGCCGTTGAGCGTCGAGGCAGCCTCCTCAGACATACTCGGAGCGGCAGTTCCAAAGACATCTGACAGATACGACAAATACTGCGCAACCTTTTTCGATGCGCCACCCTGCTCGGCAATCGCAGGCGCCACACTCACTGCGCACGCCAAGCGCTCGGTTACAAAAGCGGCCTGATCGCTTTCGCCGCCGCCCGGCACATCGTTTGCCGTCAGAACCACATGGCAACGCGCGGCCAGCGCCGTGTCGGTCATCGTAGAGACAAGCTCGCGCAGACGCTGCGGCGAAAGTGCATGCCAGCCGCCAATACAAAGGGTCAGCCTTGCCTGGAACAGCGGCGATTCCGAGCTTTTGAGCAGATGGCGCCAGCCGCGATCTGTGAGCTCGTCAAGTGCCACGGACACAAAGGGTTCGTCAGCATAAGGCCCATCCAGATAGAGGCGTTTTGCAATCTCTGCCTGGCCAGCACCCAGCTCGCCCTCCAACATGAGGGGCACGCCGCGGGCATAGCTTTCGCAGACGGGGCCAGAGACCGCAGCGGCACCCTCGACAATGCCGTACGCGCTTGCCTCGTAGCGCGCCTCGACCTCATCTGCGTTAAGCCACTCAATGCCCGCGTGTGACGCCACACCGCGCACCTCGCGGACTACGACCACCCAGAGCGCGCCGTCTTCCTTGACGACCGGACGCACCGTGAGGCTCAAGCGCCCTCCCGCATGCCCCATCACCAGGCGCGTGCCGTTACCCACGCGCCCCAGGCGCTCGGCGACAAATGCCGCGACATCTTGCTCGAGCGCGACATCATCCATGGTCGAAATCGCCACGTGTCCATGCCCATCGATCGCCAACGCCGAGGCCCCGGCAGCGGCCAAGGCCTCGATCAAGATTTGCAGCTTGGCGTCACTGTTCATATTGCCCCCCGTCCTCGGCGCCACGCCGCCACTGACGGGCGCACGGGCGAGTGTTTCAAAATTGAACGATATTACTCACCAAACACTATAGGGCAGAAGCCGCCGTCCTGCGAGTATATGAGTTGCCCCGCATCGCCATCCTGGCGGGGCGATAAGAGCTCTTCGGGACCTATCAACCTGCGGACAAGCCATACCCGCAAGAGCTCCTATCGCTCCACCGCAGGCATGCGCTCGCCAGCACGCAAATAAGCTACTTCTCTACCAGATTCCCAGCACGTGCTGCATTCCCAAACTCATGCACGCAATACCAATCCAGCAGCAAAAGCCCAATGCGATGGGCTTGCCGCCCTTTTTGACCAGCTCGACGATATCGGTATTAAAGCCAATAGCCGCCATAGCCATCACAATAAAGAACTTCGACAGCTCCTTGATAGGCGCCGTAATGGATGCAGGAAGCTGAAGCACCGTGGTGATTACGCTCGCCAGCACAAAGAACAGCACGAACATGGGAAACGCGCGTTTAAGCGAGAACGTGCTTTTGGCGTCGCCGCCGGCCTTGCGCGCCAGATGCATCTGCCAGCATGCGAGAGCCAACGTGATGGGAATAATGGCCAGCGTCCTGGTGAGCTTGACCACTGTGGCGCTTTCGAGCACATTGGCGCCGGGATGCATACTGTCCCAGGCACTCGCCGCAGCCGTTACCGACGAGGTGTCATTGATGGCGGTGCCGGCAAACAGGCCAAAGCCCTCGTTGGTCAGCCCGAGCATGCCGCCGAGCGTCGGAAACACGAGCGCCGCGATAACGTTAAACAGGAAGATGACCGAAATAGCCTGGGCAATCTCGCGATCGTCGGCATCGATGACGGGCGCGGTCGCGGCGATGGCAGAACCGCCGCAAATCGACGAACCCACACCCACAAGCGTCGCGATCTTGCCCGGCACGTTCATTACGCGGCAGAGCACGAAGGCGATGACAAGCGAGGTCGAGATCGTCGCCACGATAATCGGCAGCGACTGAGCGCCTTTGGACAGAATCTGCGAGAGGTTCATGCCAAAGCCAAGCAGGATTACCGCGTACTGCAAGACTTTTTTAGACGTATAGGTGACACCGGCGGCGAGCTGTTCGCGACGATTCTTGGGAAAGACGAGCGCCAGGACCATGCCAAAGAGGATGGCAAATACCGGACCGCCGACCACCTCAACCTGTTTGCCGAGCAACGTCGCGGGAATGGCGATGATCAGGCAGAACAAGACGCCTTTCCAGCGCTCGCGTACGATATTTGCCAGTTGCATATGGGATTCCTTCTTTCTCTTTCACGTTTGCGACGGCTTATGATACGGCAACATTGAGCGCAGCCTTGCGCAAACACAGACTAAGATGCCGCAATAGTTCTCGGGCGACAGCCGAATTACCCACCGCGGAGAGCTGATTCGCGGCATAATTAACAACTGACATATGAGTTTGATAGAACAGTTGCGAGGCGCTATGGAAGAATCGATGCACGTCGGCGAGCAGGAAACGAGCCTACAGGACCAGTCCTACCACACCATTCGACGCAAAATCGTCTACCTGGACTACAAGCCGGGCGAAAAGCTGGGCGTCAAGCAACTTTGCGACGACCTGGATATGGGGCGCACGCCCGTGCGCGAGGCTTTGGTTCGCTTGGCGCAGGAAGGCCTGGTGCGCACCGTGCCCCAGAGCGGCACCTACGTCTCACCCATCAACCTCACCCTTGCCGAGAGTGCTTGTTACATCCGCGAGCATCTGGAAAAGCAGGTGATTGTGGAGTGCTGTGCGCGCGCCACGTCGGCCGGCATCGAGCAGCTCGACCGCGCCATCGTGCTGCAGGAAAAGGCCATGGCCGAAGAGGATCGCATCGGCTTCTTTTTGAGCGACAACCTCATGCATCACATGATTTTTAGCATCGCATGTCGCAGCACCGTGTGGTCGTGGCTCGAAGAGACCAATGCCGACCTGGAGCGCTTCCGCTGGCTGCGCGCCGCCACGCAAGTTCTCGACAATCAGGACATCGTGAACGAGCACAAGCAGATTCGCCGCGCTATCGCCGGTCGCGACCCCATCGAAGCGAGCTTTTTGGTCAGCAAGCACCTGCACATGATGTTCCGCAACCAAACCGAGGTTCTGGACCAGTTCCCCGAGTACTTCGAGACCAGCAAGCTCCGCTAACCTGCCAAAAAGGGACAGGTTCATTTTGGCGGGTTTTATCTGGTCAAATGCAAAAAAGGCTCGGCTCCGTCTTGATGCGGAGCCGGGCCTTAGTCGCTAGAACGGCGGAACCAACTACTCTACCGTGACGCTCTTGGCCAGGTTACGGGGCTGGTCGACGTCGCAGCCGCGCAGGATGGCGACCTCGCGGGCGAGCAGCTGCAGCGGGACGCTCGCCGTGATGGGGCTGAACACGTCGCGGACTGCCGGCACGCGGATGATGCAGTCGGCGATCTTGTTGATCTCCTCGTCGCCCTCGGTGGCAACGACGATGACCTTGGCGCCGCGCGCCTTGCACTCCATAAGGTTCGACACGGTCTTGTCGTAGGTGGCACTCTTGGTGGCCACAGCGATGACAGGGAAACCCGGGTCAATCAGGGCAATGGGGCCGTGCTTCATCTCGCCGGCGGCGTAGGCCTCGGCGTGCAAGTAGCTGACCTCTTTGAGCTTGAGCGCGCCCTCGTAGGAAATAGCGGCACCCATGCCGCGGCCCACGAACAGCGCCGACTGCGCGTCCTTGCACAGCAGGGCGGCCTCATGAACGGCCTCGGTCTGGGTATCCAAAATCCACTGGATCTGCTCGGCCGTATCGGAAAGCTCGCGGAACAGCATGCGCGCCTGCTTTGTGGTCAGACGGTACTTAACCTGCGCCAACAGCAAAGCCAGCAGCGTAAGGCTCACGACCTGGCCGATGAAGCTCTTGGTCGAGGCGACCGCGATCTCCTTGTTGGCCTTGGTGTAGATGACGCCGTCGCTCTCGCGCGCCACGGGGCTGCCCACCACGTTGGTGATGCCGAAGACCTTGGCGCCCTTGATGCGCGCGTCGCGAATGGCGGCAAGGGTGTCGGCCGTCTCGCCCGACTGGGACACGGCCACGACAAGCGTCGTCGGCGTGATGATGGGATTGCGATAGCGGAACTCGCTGGCCGCCTCAACCTCGGTGGGGATGCGAGCCCAGCCCTCAATGAGATTCTTAGCAATGAGTCCAGCATGGTAGCTGGTGCCGCAGGCGATCACGTAGACGCGATCGATATCGTTGAGCTCCTCGAGCGAAAGGCCCAGTTCGTCGATGTCAAGCTCGCCGGCCGGCGTCATACGACCGACCAGCGTGTCGCGCACGACGCGCGGCTGCTCGTGGATTTCCTTGAGCATAAAGTCGGGATAACCGCCCTTTTCTGCCATGTCCAGGTCCCAGTCGATGTGGGTGACCTTGGGCTCGATAACGTTGCCAGCCTCGTCGGTGTACTCGACGCCTGCGGGCGTGAGCTTGGCAAACTGACCGTCCTCGAGCACCACGACATCGCGGGTGGCGTCGATGAGCGCGATGACATCGGAAGCAACATAGGAACCGGTTTCGCCCACGCCGACTACGATCGGGGAATCCTTGCGGGCCACGGCGATCACGCCGGGCTCGTCAGCGCACACGGCGGCCAGACCATAGGCACCGACCACGTGGGTGCAAGCCTCGCGCACGGAGGCCATCAGGTCGTGCGTCTCGACATAAGCCTCTTCGATCAGATGCGCGAAGACCTCGGTATCGGTCTCGCTCTTAAAGTGATGGCCGCGGCCCTCCAGCTCTTCGCGCAGCTCGGCGAAGTTCTCGATGATGCCGTTGTGGACGATGGCGATACGACCGTCGCAGCTGGTGTGGGGGTGAGCGTTAACGACGGAGGGCTTGCCGTGGGTGGCCCAACGGGTGTGGCCGATACCGCAGGTAGCGTCGCTGTCGATGTTGGAAAGCTCGCTCTCTAGGCCCGCGACCTTGCCCACGCGGCGGATGACGTCGAGGTGCGCCGCGGCGCCCTCGCCCACCTCGAGCGCGACGCCCGAGGAGTCATAGCCGCGATACTCCATACGCTTGAGGCCCGTGACCAGGATGTTCTTTGCAATATCAGAGCCGGTGTAGCCGACGATTCCGCACATAAGATAAATCCCTTCGTTCGCGTGACTGCAAGACGTCCACGCACAAGGGGCGCTGAGACGTATAACGTTCGAGTATTGTACTCACGCAAGCGCAAGCTGATATACCAGAAGTGGTATCTCAACTTAGATACCACCCGATGCACACACGTCCAGCCGGTCCAAACCACCACAAAGGGGACAGGCACCTTCGTGGTGGTCGCGCTGGCAACAGCGTTTCCCCAGATAAAACCTGCCAAAATAAACCTGTCCCTTTTTGGTAGGTTTGGGATGCTACAATCTGGCTTGTACTTGAAACGCATCAAAGGGGCCGCTATGGCAAAGGTAAAAATCAGCGACGTCGCGCGCGAGGCCGGGGTTTCGCTGGGCACGGTTTCCAACGCGCTCAACCACCCCGAAAAGCTGCGCCCCGAGACCCTCAAGCTCATTAACGAGACCATCAATCGCCTTGGCTACCTGCCCAACCAAAGCGCCCGTCAGCTCGCGGGCGGCGCCACCAAGTCCTTTGGCCTGGTGCTCCCCCGTCTCGATCACGGCTTTTCGCTCCAAATCGCCAGCGGCGCCCACAACGAGGCCCGCAAGCACGGCTACGACCTGCTCATCGCCAACGCCGATAACGACGATATTCTCGAGGACCATTACCTGCGCTACTTTATGGGCACCCAAATGTCCGGCGTCATGGTTCAGCCCATGGCATCCCCCGACTGGCACCCCGCCATGGCCAAGATGCCCGTGCCGATCGTCCACCTGGACATCCATTGCTCCGAGCCCGGCTACTACGTGGCCGCCGACAACGAGGCCCAGGGTCGCATCATTGCCGAACTCGCCATCGCCCGCGGCGCGCACCATATTGTCGTCGTCGGCCGAGCAGCATTTATGCAGCTCACCCTACGTGTGCTTGGCATTCACAAGGCCCTCGCTCTGCACCCCGATATCAAGATCGAAGTCATCGACGCCGGCGAATGGAATACCGCTGCCGACGGCTACGGCATCGGTGCCCAAATCGCCGAGCGCCCCGCGAACGAACGCCCCGATTTTGTCGTCGGCCTGACCGACGTGTTGGCCTCGGGCGTTATCTCGGCGCTGGTCGACAAGGGCATCTCTGTCCCCGGGCAAGTACGCGTAGCAGGTTGCGATGGCAACCCACTCGCTTGGAGCGGATCGGTCCCGCTCACTACGGTAGCGCCCCCGGGCTACGAGATTGGCCGCAAGGGCGTTCAATTGCTGATGGAGCAAATCGAGAACAAGGCGCCGGCGAAGCCCAAGCACGTCCACATCGGCTCTGCCGCGCGCACCGTCACCGCAGTCACGGCCATCGAGGACATCAACCGCCAAGAACTCGTGCGGCCGTTCCTGCTGGAACGCGCCAGCACCCAGGCAAGCAGCCAGACCGACGCCACGGCCATCAACCTCGGTGCGTATCTATAGCACGCCCGCAAGTATGCTAAGTCACCACTCAAGCAAAAGGGGCCCGACCATTGCCGGACCCCTTTTGCTTGAGCGCAAACGTGGGCAATTGCTCGTTTCAACACCGCAATTGTCTAGCGCACGGCCTTGACCGCCGCCGCCAGGTCGAACAACGTATCGAGCACGGCCTCGCAGCCATCCACCACGTCCTGCGGCAGCGGCACGATATCAGGAACGGCAAAGACGTGGCAGCCAGCCGTAATGCCCGAGACGCAGCCGTTGCGCGAATCCTCGACCACGGCACATTCCTCGGGAGTAAAGCCCGCGCGCTCGCAGGCGAGCAAATACCTGTCTCTTATACACATCTGACGCTGCCGACGAATAGCCTTGTGTA
>URGY01000044.1 GCA_900547505.1 uncultured Collinsella sp. | reverse complement strand
TCAGGCTACTCAATTTCCGATGCTCTTTTTGCTCAAATCCTCTTGACGAAACACAGAAGGTCACGGGCTGCGGCGAGATCGAGGAGATCGAGCGGGGCAAGGTCCACAGGATCAGGCACCATCTGGGTAAGGACCCCGCCACGAGGAAGTACATCCGCTCCCCGAAGAGGACGGTGCACGGCACCAAGTCGGACGTGAGGCGGGCGCTCGAGGAGTACCGCCGCGAGCTGGAGAGTGGGTTCGCCAACCCCGACAAGGTGACGGCGCCCGAGCTCGGGTGGAGGTGGCACGAGCAGCGCAAGCTCCTCAAGAACCTCTCGCCGCTCACGCACAAGACCGACGAGTGCGAGCTCAAGAAGGCGGAGCGGTGGTTCGCGGGAGTGCTCGTGAGCGACCTGTCGCTGCTCAACATGGTCTACGCGGACCCGCGCGAGGAGCACGGCATGTCGCAGCGCGGCGTCCACAAGCTCAACGCCGTCATGTTCAGGTGATGGACCTCGCCGTGAAGGAGCACCTGACCGAGCACAACCCCTGCCGCGACGTCGAGGTCTCGCGCTCGCGCTCGGCCGAGAGGACCCCGCTCACGCTCGAGGAGGCGATCTCGCTCTGTCAGGCGCTCCACGGCGACGAGCTCGACGACAGGCGCGTCGCCATCTGGCTCGCGCTCGCGACCGGCGTGAGGCGTGGCGAGGCGCTCGGCCTCACGTGGCGCTACGTGGACTTCGACAACATGCGGGTGTTCATCAAGTACCAGTACACCGAGAACAAGGCGCTGCGCGAGACCAAGAACCGCCGGTCGCGCTGGATCGCGATCGACGACGGGACGGCGCGGTACCTGCGCACCTGGAAGGCCGTGCAGGTGAGGCGGATGCAGGTTCAGGGCCTCTCCCAGACCCCGAACACCCCGATGTGCTCGGACGGCGACTTCGGCTTCCACGACCCCGACAACTTCTCGACGTTGTAGAGGGGCTACTTGATCGAGCACGGCCTCGGCAGGATGGAGGAGGCCGAGGAGGGCGGCCGCAAGCGGAGGCGCTACGTCGGCTACGACTTCCACGAGCTGAGGCACACGCAGGCCACCTTCCTGATCGGCAACGGCATCGACCCGAGGAGCGCGCAGGGGAGACTCGGCCACGAAGTGTCGAGCATGACGATGGACGTGTACGCGCACGTGATGGGAGGGAACGACCGCGAAGCCGCCGATCTCATGGGGAGGCTGCTGCGAACCGGAGGCGGCGGGCAGGAGGCCCCGGGCGAGGAGGCGCGCGCCAATCAGGCGGCCGGGGAGCCGGTGAGGCTCACCGTCGTCGGGCCGAACCCGGACCTCTGCCCCTGTCCCGGCGCGAAGCTCGTCGAGCGCGAGGTCGTGCGCGACGGCCGCGCCGCCTGGGTCGAGGAATGGCGGATCACGGCGTCCTCGGCCGCCGATCTCCTGGAGATCCAGCGCGGGGCGGGCGCGCCCATCACCATCGACGGGAGCCGGATCACCGTCATGGCGAGGAAGGCTTGGGGCCGACGTCGCCACGACGAAGCACACTCCCTCCCTAACGTCAGAGGTCATCGCCGCTGGACCGGCAGGCGACAAAGCTCAGGATGATAAAATGCTTTCGACGCAGGAGCGTCCCCATCTTTGAATCGAGGAACCATGAGCGATTTTGATGCCGAGAACGAATCGGTCGAAACGAGCGCGCCGATAGCCCTGGTCGATTCCGCAAACATAGAGACCCTAATCCATACCGTCCGTGGGCAGCAAATCATGCTCGACACCGATCTCGCTCGGTTATACGAGGTAGAGACAAAGAATCTCAACCGCGCCGCCGCACGCAACGCCGACAGATTCCCCGAGGACTTCCGTTTTCAACTGACCAAGGAGGAGGACGAGTCTTTGAGGTGCCAAATTGGAACCTCAAAGACCATGGAGGGCCGCGGCGGGCGGCGTTACCTCCCCTATGCCTATACCGAGCAGGGCATAGCCATGCTGTCCGGCGTGCTACGCAGCGAAGTGGCGGTGCAGACCAGTATCAGTATCATGAGGGCGTTTGTCGCCATGCGCCACCTCCTCGCCGAAAATGCCACCCTGTTTGAGCGGCTGCGCGGTGTCGAGTTGAGTCAGGCGGCGTTTCAGCAATCGACCGACGAGCGTTTCAACCAGGTGTTCCGCCTGCTCGAAGGCGAGGTAGAGAAACCCCAGCGGATCTTCTTCGCCGGGCAGATGTTCGACGCCTTCAGCCTGCTGACAGATCTCGTGGGCCGCGCCGAGCGCGAAATCTCCCTCGTGGATGGCTACGTAGATGTCCACACCCTGAACGTCCTCGCAAAGAAGCGCAAGGGCGTCGCGGTGACCGTCTACACGTCCGGCAACCGGCTCACGCAAGGCGACGTCGACGTGTTCAACGCACAGTACCCGCAGCTCACCGTCCGCCGCACCAGAACGTTCCACGACCGCTTCCTTATCCTCGACAGTGCGACCGCATATCACATCGGCGCATCCCTCAAGGACGCGGGAAAGAAATGCTTCGGCATAGACCTCATCCAAGACGAGGAGCTGACGAAGATGCTCATCGAGAAACTAAAGCTCCTCGATGAGCATCAAACGGCTTGAGCGTTATCCGACCTCTAGCCACAAGCCCTAAAGTTTGAGCATGATCGCTGAAAGCCTCGTTAGTCAACATGTCAAAGCAGGCCCTGGTCCGCAAGCCTTCGATAATGCTTGCCGAGGAGCGTCAACCGGCAGGACTTGCTCTCCATCGCCGCGTTCCACATATGGTCGGCGCCAACTGGAACCAGAAGACCATGCCGGTTGTATTTCTGGAGCAGAGAGAACACCAGGTTGTTCCTGGGCTCTGCTGGAGGCATAGCGTCTGTTCTTCCCTCGTCCCTTGGCTCATACGACGGATCCAGCCTGTATTCATAGTCCTCTGTTGGGAAGAGCTTTTTCAGCTTCCGCAAATCATCGAGTGAGATTGCGGGATCGACTTCGCGCAGCGACACGAAGCTGTCCGTGTTCGTTTTGAAAACGGGTCTTTGGTCCCACATGCCAAGCGATTGATCGATGTGCGCATAGACGCTGCCCGGCGTGATGCTGCCCGTCAGGTTCGCCGCAGCACCCTCTAGGGCGTTTATGAGGAGACTTGTAAAAACGCCATGCCCCTTACGCTCAAGCGAGGGCTGATCGCTTCGCGAGGCGGTGAGTATGGTGACGCCCTCCGAGATTGCGGCATGGTTCTCCATGCCCGGGACCGACCCTGCCGCCCCCGAATAGCAGCTGTCAAGGATAACGATTCTGTGGCGCGCGCTCGAGCCGTTCGCCAGATCAACGAGTTCCCTCAGAGAGAGCCCCTCGTCTCCCCGAGTGGAATCAGACCCATTGATAAACCCGCCGGTTGACTCGATATACCCGTGTCCAGAAAAGTAGAAGAGCGCTATTTCGGCTTTTGACTGAAACAGCCTGCGCGCCTCATCTTTGATTGCAGCGCGATTCACGACATGGTCTGGGCCGGTTGCATACAGCTCCTTGCAGTCAAAGTTTCTGCTCCGAGAGGAATCCCCGTTGCGCTTGAGGAGGCGCGCGACCTCCTCGGCATCGTTCACGCAACCCGAAAGATTTGGTATGCGCTTGTCAGAATAGTAGTTAACTCCAACTACTAGGGCCATTCTGTCCATCGCCCAGCTCCTACAGACTGTCGATGAAATCTTCGATATGGCTCCAGGTCCATGAAACCGTGCGTACACCGGGAAGATCAGTTCGGTCATCGCTATACGCCCAGATTCCCAGCACCTTCTTCCCCTCCTCGCGCGCGCAGCCGATTTCCCACTTTTCCCCACTTGAGCTCAACGAGTTCTTGCTTACGAGCGCAATCACGCCGTCGGAGCGCTTAATGCGAGTGCGGACCTTCTCCTTCCAGGCGGTTGCGTACGGCTCCTTGACCGACATATCGATATACTCGAAGGGCGACTTCGTGTTGAGCGACTGACCCTTCAGAAAATCGCGTTGACGTTCGTCCTCGATTGCAAACGCAACGAATACCGTCTTCTTTTCCATAAATCTCACCTTTCGCATATAAAAACAGCTCCTTATCAGTATAAACCTGACCGGTTGCGATTCTCCACCGGAGCGATCCACCTCATTACCGCGCCCATCTGCACGTCGCAAGGATCCCACCTCCAGCGGGCTCCGATAAAAGTGGGGAGTGGAAAATACTACGACATCCCATGTCGCAGTAAATGTCGTAGCAACGTCGTAGTAAACCAGCCACGCCGTCCTAAGACCCAACTTCGTGGCAGCCCATGCCCGAGATACGGCGGTGGCCTTCGGGTGGCGTCTTGATTCGAGACACCGTTGCCGCAGGCTTAGTCAAGCCCGTCGACCCCAACACGGCGCCGCGCCATATGCGCTACGTCCCATACTGGGCCTAAGGGGCAGCCTAACTTTCCGTAACTTTCCAAAAGAGGAGAATTGCCCCTCTTTTTTGATGGGCGGGGTTTCGAGCTGCGGATACGCATCTCTTCAAGTCGCCTCTAACTTTCCTTAACTTCCCATCCGTCCCATTCCCACGTGTTGCGCCTCAGCTGCGCGGCGTCAAGGGCGCTCGCGGAACCCCGCGCAAATCTGCGCTCCGCTCCGATTGGTGGGGGTTGCCGCGAACAACCCCTGACCCCCTTCGCCTCGGCGCGGCGCTTCAGGGAGCAAAGCGCAAGGCGCCGCAGGGCAAGCGCCTTCCGCTTTGCCCGCAGGCAGAGATTCTACGGGCCGGAAGGCCGGAAGGGAGCGGGACATGAAGGCGAGCGAGGTCATCGTGGAGCTGGAGGGGCACAGGGACCGCGGCGCATGGGACAGGGGCTCCCGGCTCGAGCGCCTCCGGCCCGCCCTCGCGGTACATCCTGCACCAGCGGTCGAGCGATGTAGCGGCGGCGATGCCGAAGCGGGCCATCGCCTCCGACCGCGGCATCCCCTCGTCCACGACGGCCCTCGCGACGGCGAGCTTGGTCTCCATGTCGTAGGTCCTGCGGCTCTCGCCCATCCCGATCGGCCCCTTCCTCCCGGTTGCCCGGTACGCGTAGAGCCATTTTCTCACCGCCGGGGCGGGAACGTCGAGCTTCTTGGCCGCGAGTTCGAAGCCGAGGCCAGCCTCGAACAGGTCGGCGGCGCGTGCCCTCATCTCGCGACCGTATCTTGCCTTCTTCCTGCGGGACATTTCCGATGCCTCCCTTTTCTCGAACCTTAATTTCAAAGTCCAAGAAATGGGATGCAGTTCACCGTCGGGGCGTTCCTCGAGTACTGCGAGCTGCGGGGGTTCCGCTCCCCGGACAACGACCCCCACGGCTGGGCGCGCGTCTGCCAGGCGGTGGCGAACTTCATGGGTGCCGACGGCCTCAGCGTGGGCATCTCGCGCTACGAGGGCGACGCGCGCATGGACCCGGGCGACAACGGGATCTACGTCATCGAGGGGTGGCGCATCGCCGAGCGCCTGCGGGCGGAGTACGGCCCCGGCTGGGAGCCCACCGGGATACGGGATGTCCGCCCCGAGGATGAGCAGCGGGCCCACGACCGCGCCGAGATGCTGCGCGCCATCGGCGCCTCGCGGCCCGAGGGCCAGAGGCTCGGGGCCTACCTCGATGCCGAGTGTTTTCCGTAACATCTAAATCGACAAAAACGGCAGCATAAAGTCGACACTTCCCGCAAGGGGCATGCTGACCAGATCGCAGGGCCATCTTGGTGGTGCTTCGTATCTACCAAAGGAGGCCCGGAGAGGAAATGATCAGCATGACCGACAAGAATTCTATACGCCTGCTGTGGCGGCAGGGGGACAGCGTCGCCGAGGTCGAGCGCAAGACCGGCGTGAGCCGGGACACCGTCTACAAGTACCGCGACATGGACGACTTCAGCCCCGAGCCGCCCGCGAGGCGGGCGCAGGGCTCAAAGCTCGACCCATACAGGCCCCTGATCGAGTCCTAGCTCAACGACAACATGCGCAGCGAGCGCAAGCAGCTACGGCACGCGGGGCGCGTATGACGCCGGGCCTTGACGGCCTTCCGGTTTATCTGACCACGCTACCAGTGGAAACGAACTCGGCACGCCGAGTTGCGCCGCAAAATCCCGGGCGCACGTAGTGCGCCCTTATCCGGCTCCTCCTCCTTTCCTCCAGGATGCCCGGACGGCAAGATTCGGAACGTCCCCTCAATATCCAAACTTCACGCAAGCCTAATGCGAATAGAGACAGACCTGGCAAATCAAGACACGGCTGGCCGCTCGCACCCAAAGCCATTTGCCTAAAAATGAATACCGTTGACCGAAATGGAAATACGGTAACAACGAAAAAGACTAGTCAAGCTCGTTTTAAGCACCATTTGTTCCAGCCCGCCCCAATTGCAGACATCCCAACTATCATGAATCCAGTAAACAGAGGCGGACATCAACATCCAACGCCGGCAAGCATGCGGGTGCCTCCTCTGCCTAAGGGGCAAGCCCCCGAGATTAGTTAGGAGAGGGGAAGAGATGGATAAAGTCAAAACGGCCTTCCAGAACTTTGGCCGCGTTATCGTCGACCCTATTTTGTACCTTTCGGTAACGGGCATCATTTTGGCCATCGCCACGGTATGCTCGCTCGGCAGCGGAGTTGTCGCAGATCTGGGCACGCTGCTCTCCGCAGCAACCAACTCCGCGGTGATCGGCAACCTGCCGGTGATTTTCGCAGTCGGCCTAACGGCAGGCTTCGCAAAGAAGCAAAAATCCAACGCGGCAGTGTTTGGACTTATTAGTTACCTCATGTTCCTGTATGTCAACAACGCCTACCTGACGCTCACCGATCAGCTGGCAAAAGCTGGCGCGATGGGTCTGTATGGCACTGGCCAGGCAACGGTACTGGGTCTTCAAGTTACCGATGTCAACGTCTTCGGCGGCGTACTCATCGGATGCTTCTGCGGTTGGCTCTATAACAAACTGATCGATGTAAAGGTATCGGAGTATATCCGGATTTACGGCGGACCCCGCCTGGCCCTTCTGGCGATGGTTCCGCTGAGCATTGTCTTCGGCATCGGAGCGACTATCGTGTGGCCCCCTATCGCCAACGCCATCAGCAACGCTTCTTCATTCATCGCAGCCTCGGGTGGTCTGGGCGTTTTCATTTACGGCTTCCTGAACCGCGTCCTCGTACCTCTCGGCATGCACCACTTTATGTGGATGCCGTTTGACTACTCCGCGATTGGCGGCACGGCGGTCATCGCCGGCCAGAGTGTTTCCGGCGCAGCAAACATCTTCTATGCTGAGCTTTCCCATATCGCCGACGGATCCCTCACCACAGTCGACCCCTCTGTCCGCTTTGCCATGTTCGGCTTTGGCAAGGAATTCGTAACCCTCGGCACCGTGCTCGCAATGATTGCGACTTCCCGTCCGGAGAATCGAAAAGCTGTCGCAGCCATGCTGGTGCCCATTTACATCACCGCCATGCTCTCCGGCATCACTGAGCCGCTCGACTTCATGATTCTGTTCGCGTCTCCGATTCTCTGGGTTGCCTACAGCCTGTTCTACGGACTGGGCGAGATGCTCCTGTTTGTCCTGGGAGTCCGCTTGCTTAACATGTACGGTGGCATCGAGCTGCTCACGCTCGGCCTGCCTTTGCCAATGGGCGTCACCAAGTTCCCGATTTACATCGTCTTGGGCATCGTGTTTGCCGCCGTTTCGTTCATCGTTCTGGCGATGGTGATCAAGAAACTCAACCTCATGACGCCCGGCCGTTCCGCAGAGTGGTCTGCAGAGGTCTCCGGAGACAACAATGCTCTCGAGTCCTCCGGAACTCCGGAAGTCGACGCAAAACAGCAGGAAATGGTGCAGAACATCATCAACGGCCTTGGCGGCAAGGACAATATCAACACCATGGGCTGCTGCATGACTCGTCTCCGTGTCGAAGTCAAAGATCCCGACAAGGTCAACGAAGAGACCATCAAGAAGGCTATCGACAAGGGCCTGTTTAAGAACGGCACCAATGTCCAAATTGTCGTGGGAACCAACGTGCACTCCGTCTACGACCTGCTGCGTCCCATCCTTAATCTGGAAGATTAACAGTCGCTTAATCGATAAGCGATAAACGATAAGCGATAAACGAGGAGACCTCATGTTGATCAAAACGTTTCATTCAATCCGAGGCATGTTCGAACGCCTGCTCAACATGTACAAAGAAAAGTCGACAAGGGGTCTTCTCGTACTTATGGCTGCATTCGCATGTGGTTTTATCTGGCCGCTCCTGGGTCTACTCGCTGCGGTTTGGACCCGGCGTTCAGGAAGGCACGCGGACGCAGGCAGCATTGCAGGCATGGCGGCGGTCATCAACATCGCTACCTACTTCGTGCAGATAGTAACCAAGATTGTCTGCAGCTCAATTTGATTTGAAAGGCATGAACAACATGAACGGATACAAGATTGTCATCTGCGGCGGCGGCAGCACCTATACCGCCGGTATCGTCAAAGACCTGATTGATCAAAAGGACGAACTGGGGATTCGTGAGCTTTGGCTCTATGACATCGACAAGGAACGCCAGGACACGGTCGCTGTGGTGGTTAAGGCAGTTATCGATGACCTTGCCCCCGAGATCCCCTTGCATGTAACCGTCGACCCCAAAGAGGCGTTTACAGATGCGAACTTTGTTATGGCGCAGATGCGCGTGGGCGGGCTCAAGATGCGTATCCAGGATGAGCAGATCAGCCTGCGCCATGGCGTAGTCGGCCAAGAGACCTGCGGAGCAGGTGGCATGGCCTATGGCATGAGGACCATCTTCCCCATGTGCGAGCTTGTCGATTTCTGCGAGGAGTACGCCTGCAAGGACTACTGGATCGTCAACTACTCCAACCCCGCTGCCATCGTAGCCAAGGCGATGCACAAGCTGCGTCCAAACGCTCGCATTCTCGACATCTGCGATATGCCGGTAGAGATTGAAGCCCGCATGGCGGAGATTTTGGGCTGCGAACTCGACGACATTGAAGTCGACTACTTTGGCCTCAATCACTTTGGGTGGTATACCAGCGTACGCTGCAAGGGCGTCGACGTTACGGACAAGCTCAAAGAGCACGTGCGTAAGTACGGTTACATTTCCGAGGCAAGCCTCAATGACGCATTGGTAAAGGACCCAGACTGGGCCCACACCTTCAAGAATGCGGCAACGATTTCTACGCTATTCCAGGATTACCTCCCCAACACCTATTACCAGTATTACCTGTTGCCCGATGCCTGCGTGGAGTACATGGACATCAATAACACGCGTGGCATGCAGGTCGTAAACGGCCGCGAAAAGCGTATCTTCGACGCATCTGCGGCGCTTAAGCGCGGTGAAAAGGTCGATCTCACGCAGTTCTACGTAGGCGTCCACGGCAGGTTCATTGTCGATGTCGTCAAGTCCCTGGCGAAGGATTTGCGCCATCGCCAGCTGGTGATTGTGCCCAATAATGGCGCAATTGAGAATCTCTCGGACGACGCGACCGTCGAGATTCCGGCGTACATCACCGATCGAGGAGCCGAACCGGTCCGCGTCGGGAAGATTCCCCGCTTCTACAAGGGCCTTATCGAGCAGCAGGATGCCTGCGAGGGCCTTGTGGTCGAGGCCGTTATCGAGGGCTCCTACCAGAAGGCACTCGAGGCCTTCACCCTCAATCGCACGATTCCCTCAGCGCGCGTGGCTAAGGAAGTCTTGGACGACATGATCGAGGCAAACAAGGGCTATTGGCCTGAGCTGAAGTAGAGAAGCCATCCAGATAGCAAAAGCACAAAAGGTGGCCTCAAGGCAAAATGCTTTGGGGTCACCTTTTGTATGACTAAATCTCCGCAAAACTCGTAAAGATGAACGAATCGGCCTCGTGTTTTACACGATAGTTCTCTTGATAATCCTGATTGAATATAAGCGAATAAATAACCTGAAGCGTATACGTGAGTGAGATCATGGAAGAGTAATTGGCAACCTTTCCAATCACGCGCTCTGATTTTGGAATGAGCAAGACAGTGTCGCATTGCCTGGCGAGCGCCGAATCAGAAAACGCTGTGATTAAACACGGCTTGATTCCGCGCTCGGAAAGAGCGGCGGCGTATTTGGAATAATCATAGTGAATGCCGCTGTAGCTTAGGAATAAAAACAGGTCGCCGGGCCTACCGTTCTTAACGTGCAGTGTCTGCAGGCCCCCGTCGTCTGCCATGGTGACATGACGATCGAGCTTGAGAAGATTGTTGCGAAAGATACATCCCGCCAGATAGCTTTCCCCTTTAGCAAAGATGTAAATTCGCGGGGCGCTAAGAACTGCCTTGGCGATTATGCTCAATTTGGCGCTATCGAGCTCGATTTTCGTTTGATCTATGACGCCCTTCAGGAGATTTGCAAGGTTGCCCTCGATGGCCTCAATTGAATCGGTACTGTCAAAAGGACGATTGTGATCGACAGTGGCAGCCAGAAGATAGTCTCCGCTTATCTCCTGGATGAGCTGCATGATCAACTCTCGATAGCCGCTTAGGCCCAATTTCTTACAAAAGCGGATGATTGTCGCGTTCGAGGTGTAAGTCTCCTGTGCGAGCTTTGCCATAGTGAGGGTCTTAAGGTCGCCGGTATGATTGAGCAGATAGGTAGCAATGGCTCGGTCGGTTTCATTAAAAGACGCGCTGTTACGCAGGCTGTCAAGAATCATGGTCGCTCCGATCGCTTTAGTTTGCCACTTAATTATGTCATTATCAAAACGACGGGCAGCTCTTCATGCGCTGACTCATGTCCTGCAATCTCTCTTCTGATATTCCGCATGCTTCGGCAACATTATTTGTGCGGAGCGCATCGCTCAAGTCGCAGCGAACAGATACGAAGAAGTTCGATTGCCAGAATTCATTGCCCGCCCTGAGACGCAGAGACGGCCTCCGAACAAGCTACATGCGGACTTGAGACAGCATAGCGCTCGCCCGTCGGCATCCTACAACCCGTATCCCCCACTCCCCTGTTTCCGTGTTGAGAGCAATAGACGGGGTTCCAAGGGGACTCGTCCCTTTGGCGCGCAAGGTCCGGGGGCGGCGCGATCCATCCCCGGCACTATTATTAGCTAAGGACCGCCGAAACTCCTCCCAATTGGAGTTTATCGGTCGATAAGTCAAGCCGACCGGCCCGCGATTATCAATGGTTTATTTGCTTCACATAATAAATTGACTCAGGATTCACCCGCAATTCACCCGCAAAGTAAACCAATAAAGAAAAAGCTCGGAGGCAATTTTGCTTCCGAGCTGCAAGTTCTTGGTCGCGGGGGCAGGATTTGAACCTACGACCTCCGGGTTATGAGCCCGGCGAGCTACCAGACTGCTCCACCCCGCATCGTTATGTTGCGCCTACCTCTCCTGCCCGAAGTGCCTTCAAACAGGAAAAGCGGCAAGAAAGAATATTACCCGTCTGCCTTAACGAACGCAAATCATTTCTCAGTGATTCACAAGGTCTACACGTTTTTAACTCGATCGAAAGCGAACTCCTAACCCTTGACGGCGCGGCGAGCCTCGCAGCGTACATGAATACAAGCCACGCCCTATCGCACCCCATACTCGGCGTCCTCTTAATCAACGCGAGCCTCAGACTGCTCGACCTGTCTCTTATACACATCTGACGCTGCCGACGAATAGCCTTGTGTAGAT
>URGY01000043.1 GCA_900547505.1 uncultured Collinsella sp. | reverse complement strand
CGAGATGCAGCGTAGTCTCGTGGGCTCGGAGATGTGTATAAGAGACAGCGCCTGACGGGTGGCGAGCCGCTGGTCAGCCGCCGTATCATCCCGCTTATTCGCGACATTCGTGCGATTCCGCAGATCGAGGACATCTCGCTCACCACCAATGGTGCCCTGCTTCCCAAGATGGCGCCGCAGCTCAAAGATGCCGGGCTTAACCGCGTCAACATCTCGCTCGATACGCTCGACCCCTCGCTCTTTGGAAAGATCACGCGCTTGGGTCGACTCGAGCAGACCACGTCTGGCATCGACGCGGCGCTGGCTTGGGGCTTTGAGCCCGTTAAGGTCAACTGTGTCGTGGTGCGCCGGCTCAACCAAGATGTGGCGGCCCTCGCGCGACTGACCGTCGACCGCCCCATTCATCTGCGCTTTATCGAATACATGCCCATCGGCGACGAGCGCACGAGCTCGCATTGCGCTGTGGACCCGCATGCGCCCGCGCTCAATCCCGAGTTGTGGGACGCGAGCGACACCGTGCCGAGTGACGAGCTGCGGGTGCGCATCAATGCCGGGGCCGCCGCGGCGGGTCTGGGCGAGCTCGAGCCGCTCGACATCAACGACGCTCCTGCCGGCGCGGGCCCTGCGCGCTATTGGCACTTTCCGGGCGCGGCGGGAACGGTCGGCTTTATTAGTGCCATGTCCAATCATTTTTGCGCGAACTGCAACCGTCTGCGCCTGACGGCCGATGGCAACGTCCGTCCGTGCCTGTTCAGCGATGCCGAGTATTCGGTGCGTGAGGCGCTGCGCCGTGGTGATGATATGCAGGTGCTTTCGATTTGGCGCGATGCCGTGGCCCACAAACCGCAGGAACACGCGATAATTGAGGGCACGCAACGATTTATGTCTCAAATCGGAGGATGATCATATGGCCAAGAGCAGGTACGCCGATGCCACCAAGGCCGCTCGCAGGGCCGCGATGTCTGCCCACAAAGTCACGGCTGCGGCCAGCGATGCCGTTGCAGGCGCGCAGCCGACTGCCAGTGCTGCCACCGAGCCCGCCCGTGACGCCCGTCGCGACGAGCTGACGCACGTGGACGCCAAGGGCGAGGTACGCATGGTCGACGTGTCCGACAAGGCCGAGACTCATCGCATTGCCATCGCCGAGGGCACCATCCTCATGCACCCCGAGACGCAAGCCATGGTGCTGCAGGACCGCGCCAAAAAGGGCGACGTGCTTGCCTGCGCACGCGTGGCGGGCATCATGGCCATCAAGCGCACGAGCGACATCATTCCCATGTGCCATCCGTTGCTCATTACCAAGAGTAAGTGCGACATTGTGCCCATCGCTCCGGCGGGGACGCCTGTCGATGACGTGCCCGAGGGCTGGGCGCCGGCGCGCGCGGACGGGCAGGTTGGCTTTCACGTGCTGGTTACGGCCGGCGTGACGGGCAAGACGGGTATCGAGATGGAGGCGTTGACCGGCGCGAGCGCCGCGTGCCTGACCATCTATGACATGTGCAAGGCGGTCGATCGTGGCATGGAGATCGTCGACGTGCGCCTGCTGCACAAGGAGGGCGGCCGCTCGGGCGTGTGGGATCGTGCAGAGCGTCAGGCCGCTGCTGTTGAGGCCGTGGGAGCCGCGGGTGACGCACCCGCGAACGCATCCGTCGCCGTCGCGCCCGCAGCTCCGACACCGGCCGTCCCCGCGATCGCGTTTATCGGCTACCAAAACTCGGGCAAGACCACACTTGTCGAGAAGGTTATCGCCGAGCTCACCCGCCGCGGCCTGCGCGTGGGCTCGCTCAAGCATCATGGGCACCACGGCTTTGATATCGATGTGCCCGCTAAGGATACGTGGCGCCATCATCAGGCCGGATCCAAACACGTGGGCCTCATCTGCGCCACGCGCTGGGCGGAGTACGCCGACACGCGCGAGGAGGACGAGATGCCCGCGCGCGAGCTGCTGTCGCGTTACAACGATGTCGACGTGGTGATCATCGAGGGCTACAAGACCGAGGGCTTCGACAATATCGTGGTCGCGCGCTCCGGTGTCGACCGTCTGCGCGGCAAGAGCTCGCTCGACCTGGTCGATGGCCACACGCTGGCCCTTGCCTGCAACGAAGCCCTGGCGCGTCAGGCCTTCGACGCCGGCTTTGCGACCCGAGCCATCAACATCAACGACGCTCGAGCCATCTGCGACCTCATCCAAGATCACCTTCAGGCTTGACGCTGCGCCGGCCCCAAGCACCCCATCTCGCCCCTCAAGCCGTCGCTCGCGTACCAAAGTACGCGTCGCTCCTCTTTCGGGGCGACCTGGGGCACTTGGAACCGGCTCGCTGCGCTGCCATAACATGCCAAAAAGGGACAGGTTAATTTCGGCAGGTTTTATCGGGACAAACGTCATTTCCACCACAACGGGGCCAGGTTCCTTTGTGGTGGTTTTTGCTTTGTTAGATGTGTGGGACATGCCTTACAATCTACCAAGTAGTTCATGACGGGCGAAAAACGGAGAGAAGGGGCTTGATGCGTCCTTAATGTTTCATGCGGATAGATTGATTTGGCAGACGGTGGCGAATGCCCGCCGTCCGCATTCGTATGAAACAAGGAGTCTCCATGCTCGCCCCTCTTTTCTCAAAGCCTCAATCATCGCTGTCCGTGCAGGCCAAGCGCCTGGTGGCGATGCGCTTTCTCATCTACACCGGTTTTCAGACCAGCTACTTTATCGGCGTCATCGGAACGCTCACCTATGCGGACGACGCTTCGGTCGTTGCGACATCGCTGGCAGTCCTCTTTATGAACGTCTTTGTGATCTTGGGATCCTTTGCGGGCGGTGCGGCGCTCGATGCCTGGGGCCCGCGCCGTCATTTCTTGCTGAGCATCGTGGGCACGCTGGCAACCGGCGCGGCGACCATTGCCTTTGGCAGCGCGACCGGCATCGTCCTGCTCGGCGCGGTGCTCCTGGGCTTTGTGATGGGGTTTGCCCAGCCCATCACCACATCCTATCCAGCCTACCTCACCGACGATCCTGTCGAGCTCAAAGACATCAACTCTGCCATCGCCATGTTCTCTAACGTGAGTATCATCGTCGGCCCCATGATGGGCGGCTTTGTCGCGGCGGCTACATCGTCACGCGCGGTGTTCGTGCTCATGATGATTTTTACCGTACTGGCGTTCATTGCCGGCTGGGGCTTTAGACCGCAAGCAGTTCGCGTCGCCGCGCGTGAAAGTACTCCCGCGGACAGCAGTACAACGGCAATCACTGCCAGCCATAGCTCCAACCCCAGCACGTTCGCCCGCGTCACCTTCGCGACAAGCATCAAGACAGTCTTCACCAACAGTATCCTCGCCTTGCTGTTCTGCATCGTCTTCCTCTCGAACTTTGGCTACGGTGCCTTTGATCCGCTGGAGTCGTTCTTCTACCGCGATGTCCTGCGCGTCGGTGTTGAGTGGATGGGCTGGCTCTCGTCGGCCAGCGGTGTAGGCGCGGTGCTGGGCGCCGTCCTCGCGCTCCGCTTGCCACCGCACCTGGTCAACCTTAAAACGCTGCTCGTGGCGCTTATGTCCGTGGGCCTGGGAAGTTTGCTCTATGTGGGGACACCGTACGTGGGAGTAGCCCTTGTCGGCCAGATTGCCCTGGGCGTGGCCTGGGGCGTCGTCAACCCGCTCCACAACACGATCGTGCAAACGACGGCCCCGCTCGAGCAACTCGGTCGCGTGAACTCGGTCATGGGCTTTGGCAATATGTTCGCTGGCGTGGCCCCGTTGGCGATTGCCCCGTGGCTGGCGGTGACGTTTGGCGTGCAGCAGACGCTCATAGGGGCGGGCATGGTCGTGACGGCGGTTCCCGCGGCGTTGCTGCTGTTTGGCCGCCGGCATTTTGATCGTGCCGCGAGGCGGTAAAAACCATCACAACATTCAGCGAAAATCGCGATTTTGCCGAAAAACGTCGAATGTTGTGATGGTTTGCGCTCCGGGCAGGCCGCCCTTCGGGTCCGGCCACCACAAAGGGGGTCAGGCTCCTTTGTGGTGGTTTTTGCTTTGACAGGCCGCGCCTGCGCCTTGGTATACCATGTACGCCGTTCACGAATACGCCCCACACCGACGCGCTACCCAGAAAGGCCCCCATGGACACCACCTTCAGCCACATCAAAGCCGTGTTCTGCGATATCGACGGCACACTGCTCACGAGCCAGCACACGGTGTCCCCGCGCACTGTGGCGGCGATCCGTGCCCTGCGCGGGCGCGGCGTGCTGTTTGGTCTGTGCACCGGGCGCGACGCCCAGGCGACCGAGGCCATGTTTGGGCTCTGGGGTATTGACGGCCTGGTAGACGTGCTGGTGGGCTGTGGTGGCGCCGAAGTCATCGACCGTGCGCACGGCATCAACGAGCTGAGCTACCCGCTACCGGGAGAGACCATCGCGCACATCTGCGAGCACATGGCAGGCCTGCCGGCAACGCCCGTTTGCCCTCGGGACGGCGTGCTCTATGTGCCCGAGAGCAATGCATGCGTCGAGCACCTGTCGCGTGTCGACGGCGTGCCCTACCAGGTGGTCGACTTTGCCGAGTTTTTGCGCGAGTCGCAGACCAAGGTGATGTTTACCATGGCGCCCGAGGTGATGCCGCAGGTCATCGAGCGAGCGTCGACGTTCGCCGACGATACCGTTAAAGCGGCTGCTCTACAGACCACGCAGCGACTCTACGAGTTCATGGATCCGCGCGTGTCCAAGACGCGCGGCCTTGTGCGCGTGGCGGAGCTCAACGACATGGAGCTCCAGAACATCTGTGTGTTTGGCGATGCGGACAACGACACCTGCATGGTGACCGATGCCGGCGTGGGTGTGGCCATGGCAAATGGCAGCGATGCCACCCGCGCCGCCGCCGACTTTGTAACCGCGAGCAACGACGAAGACGGCATCGCAATCTTTATCGAGGAACATCTGCTATAGCGCCGGGGGAGAACCACCGCAAAGGGGACAGGCTCCTTTGCGGTGGCCGCTTGATTGCAATTAAACGCTCAGGCGATTTGGGCGAATTGATACCTAAAATCTGCGTGAAAATGCAAATAACGTTGCCTGAACATCACGCTTCTAACTGCCGATGAGTTAAGATATTCTCACCAGTTTGGTAGGATATTCCTTCCGGTTAATGACCTACTGCTCACGGTCGATTTTCGACCGTGAGCGGGATGTTTGCTCTTGAGCAAAAATTTGTGCAAATAATTCTGATGCCATTAAAAAATGATGTGCAACTAAATTACCAGTAGAAACAAAAAATAGATAGCGAATAAACGAAGGTAAATCTGAGCAAATGTCAAGAGAATTGAGAATCCGCTACAAAAATGTCGGTATTGTTGCTCAGATGTTCAAACAATCGTTACAATATGGATTACTAAACGTGCGCAATTACAGGTTGCGCAGATACGTTTGATTGTGAAAGAGCAAGATCGCGGTCTCTTGGGGAGGAGACATCGATGAAAGCGAATTCAGACAAATCTAAGCAGAACAATAAAGCGGCACATCGTGTGCTAGCAGGTTTTTTGTGCGGAGCTTCCGTTTTGAGCCTGGTACTGTCGCTCGTTATGCCCCCGATCTCGCAGGCCATCGCCAGCGACACCCAGACAGTTTCTACCGAGGAAACTGTAATGGGGTGCTCAAAGTGAAGAAGTTCGCCGCATGTAGCTTTATGGCAACTGTTCTCGTTGCAAGCACGCTGCTGTCCCCGTTCAGCGCGGCCACCTCTGCGAGCGCGGCTACCACTGTGAACAAGGGCATCTACAAGCCCACGCCTATCGGCATCGGTACGAATATCGATGTCTCTACCCCCGATCCCGGCGTGGCCACCTACGTCGGCCGCGACATGTACATCGGTGGTAAACCGAGCAACACTAAAGCTCTTGATGCGAGCAACGCCCCCGCCGGCTCATATGCCGCTGAGGCGGAGGGCCTTACCGTGGTCCGTGGCAAGCTTGCCATGAATCCGCTCAAAGAGAGCTGGCCCTATGAAGGTATTGGCGCTGGTTTCCGCTTTGGCACCGTTGGTTTTGGTTCCCAGTTCCGTCCTGTCGACGGCAGCACCGTGCTTGCGGTGGCTGGAATCGACAGTGCGATCACCAACATGAGCGTTGGTTACAGCGGCGACTTGCCGGGGAAGACTACCGTTGGCGCTTGGAACAAAGGCGCTTGGGTCGGCAAAGCGAGAACGGCTGGCTCCGCTGGCTATGACTACACCGCGAAGATCGCCGGTCCCATTACCTATTGGAATACTAATAACGGGCGCCAGTCTGTGGTGAAAACCCAGGGTTATTGGTACGCGGGCGAGAACGCTCAGGACAGTACTCTGTTCAACCAAGTTAACTTCCTCAAGGACATTAATGGCAAGGATTATTCGAATTACAGCGGAGAGACAGGCTATCTCAACACGCTTTCTAATCAGCTGAATTCGTTTGCGAAGACGGGCAAAGTGAGCTACGGCGTTGCTCCGGCGTGCGATAAGGACAACCGCTACATCATCAACAAGTACAACAATACGGATTGTAGCTATGGCCTGGTGTTTGATGGGTCGTATAAGACCATCAATGAGGACTGCGCCGATACGTCGCTCAATGGTAAGCAATTCAAGAATAGCGAGCGTCTTATCACGTTTAAGGGCGACAACACCTCTATGCAGCAGGTGTTCACCATCGATGCTTCTCAGCTGAGCAATACATACAACAACGAGTATTATCGTGGCGTTGATTTCGCATTCGAGGACATTCCCGAGGGCGCCTCGGTTGTTGTGAACGTTACCGGATCTTCGAATATTGAGTTCCACAATGGCTGGCGCTTTTGGTGGAACGGCATCGAGATTTCGCGTGGTTACGAAACTCAATATTCCGGCAAGGCACTGGGTGAAGCATACGCGACGGCTTCCCAGTCCATCATGTGGAACTTTGTCGATACGCAAAGCCTTACCATTCGGGGCGGCATCGCGGGAGAGGACCGCGCGGACTGGGGATACGATGGCGCAACTACCGGTGCCAAGTGGACTGACGACGATCCTGCGGCGGCTATGATCGGATCGATTCTCGTTCCCAACGGAAGCTTCGACGACCATGTGACCACCAATGGTCGTGTGTACGCCGGCGCCGATTTCTCAATGAACAGCCCGAAGGTTGCCGCAGCATTTGGTGAGGGTAACTCGGCTTCCGTTATCGATATGGACCAGGAGCGTCACAACTTCCCGTGGTCTGGCTCGTATACACCGGACGGTTCCTCCATTGCATGGAGCAAGGTCGACGCTGCGGATGGTACTAAGCTGCTTCCCGGTTCCTCGTGGACGATATACGGCACTGTCAAAGATGCCAAGAACGGGACGGGTCCCATCGTTACGGTAACGGATGGCGCTGCCAACGATTACGCTTCTACTGATGGCAAGCTTCAGTTCAACTATTTGAACCAGAAGGCCGATCCGAGTAAGGAGATCTCGGATTCTAATCCGGCATTCACCTATTACATCAAAGAGGAGACGGCGCCGGAGGGTTACCAGGTTTCGGACAAGATCTACTACGCAACCATGAACAATGCTGGTGAGTCGGTGAACTATGTCCAGGGCTACGTGGATGAGAACGGGAACGAGGTTCCGTTCACACCTTCTAACACCACGGGTGCCATCGCCAACACCAAGATCACCGGTACGGTGTCTTGGGCCAAGGTGGAGAAGGACGATGCAGAACACACTCCTTTGGCTGGTTCCGAGTGGAAGCTTGCGAAACTGGATGCCGATGGCTTGACTGAGGCGCAGTCCTGGACCGTGAGTGACCAATCGACTCCGAGCGAAACCACTTGGGCCGATACCGACGCCAAGGATGGCAAGTTCACATTGGCCGATTTGCTGCCGGGCACGTACACGCTCACGGAGACCCAGGCTCCGTTTGGCTACGAACTGAACAAGAACACCTACAAGTTCACGGTGGACAGCACAAGCGGCTCCATTACGTGGATCGAGAACGAGCAGCCGAACATCGTTGATGGCATTACGTACATCTCCGACTCGTGCTCCGTTACGTCCGTGAAAATCCCGGTGATTAAATCCGTCCGTAATACGGACTGGCCGAAGGATTCCAGCGGTAAATACGTTGCGTTCGACTTCAGCATCGAGGCTACGGGGCCAAATAAGGATAGCGCTCCTATGCCTGACTCGAAGACTATTTCCGTCGCTCCCGCAGACTCCACCAAGGTCAACGACATCGAGGCATCTTTTGGCGAAATCTCGTTCTCCAAAGAGTACCTCGCCACGAACGACGCTTCGAACCCGACGGGCGCCAAGACTTACACCTACACGGTGAAGGAGGTCGCGCCCGACGCCGATGCCATCGACAAGCTCCGCTACTCCAAGGCCGAGTACCAAGTGGCCGTCACCGTGAAAGCCGTCTTGGACGAGAAGACCGGCAAGTACTCCGGCCTCACCACTTCCACTACGGTCACGCAGGTAAAGGACGACATGGGCAACGTGCTCAGTCCGGACACCGTCATCGGCACCGCCGACGCGTCCAATGCCATACCCGCCTCTACCTTCACCAACGTGAAAGTCCTCACGGACCTCCCGCTCACCGGCGCGGGTTGGACCGAGAACTCCATGTTTCTCGTGGGTGCCGGTCTCATGCTTCTGGGCGGCATCGCCGCGGGAGCGTATTGGTTCGCTACAAAGCGCCGCCAGGACGACCCGTCCGATGGCGCTGGTAGATAGATGTTTATGAATGTCGGGCTCATTTCTGAAAGGGGAATCATGAACCGATTCGTACAAAAGCTGATCGCCGGCGCTGCTGCCGTAGCGATCGCCGTAACCGGCCTGGTGGGCGCCGCGCCCGTGGCCAAGGCTGCGGATCCCACCTACAGCATTACGATCAAGAAACAGTCGACGGATGCTGCCGATCACAAGTTCAACGGCTGGCAGCTTGCCGAGCTGAAGGACGTTGTTGTTAACAACAAGTCGATTGCCTATACGATTGATACCACCGATGCGCTCGTGAGCACCATCGAGAGCGCGATGGACTTCAATGCTGTCATTGATGAGACGGGCAATGCCCAGAACGTGCTTACTGTCTACAAGCAGGACAAGAACTATTTTGTGTCCGAGGGTAACACGTCGAATAATCCTATGGGCTTCTTGATCATGCGGGTGTTTAGCAATAGCGGAACCCCTAACCTCTTCCCGTCTTGGAACAACGATGCCGCGCTGCGCACTTTTGCCCAGAACCTCGAGGACAAGACCTTCCCCGGCACTTCTGCTGCAACCGAGTTCACCACGTCTACGGCCGACAACGCCAATGTGAAAACCTTTAGCGTCCCGGGTATCTGGTTCCTGAAGGACGTTACCAGTCCCGCTGCTGACAAGGAGTCCTTCTCACTGCCCATCGTTACGCCGACGAGCATTGCGGACACCGATATCGATGGCACCGTTACTGTGAAGAACGTGATTCCGACTATCTCCAAGCATCTCGCCAATGCTGACGGTATCTACAACAATGAGCCGTCTTTCTCCGTGGGCGACACCGTGTACTACACGCTTGAGACTACCGTTCCGTACTACACCGGCTATTCGACCAATCGTGTGTTCAAGATCAAAGACACTGCTAGTTCTGCCATTTCTTCGGTTGTCGATGGCACCGCCACGGGCGTAAAGGTTGAACGGCTCATGGTTGGAGACGTCGCTCTTAAGGCGGGTACCGACTACAGTGTTTCCTATGCCCCCACTACTGATACCGATGAAAAGTACACCAATGGTGTAGATACCGTCATCGACCTTGGTAAATACGTGAACCAGAGTGAGGGTGCTACTAAGCTGAACGAGGGCGCAAAGGTGACCGTACTGGTGAGTGCCACTCTTGATGTCGATGCCAAACTCTCTGACCCAACCGACATCAAGGGCAACCCCAACAAGGACTCACTCACCTGGTCGCACAACCCCAACAACACCTCCGATGAGCAGACCATTCCTGGTAACGAGGTGAATGTCTACTCTTATAAGTTCAACATCGAGAAGACCGCCAAGGACATGACCACTAAGCTCTTGGGTGCTAAGTTCACTATCAAGGCGGGAAACAGCTATCTCGGTTACGAGAACGGCGCATGGAAGATCCTGACTACGACTCCGACTAAGGATACTCAGGGTGGTGCCGAAGCTGGCGTGTTCACCACCGATACCGAGGGCGTCATCAACTTCGATGGTCTCGACGCTGGCACGTATGAGATTGAGGAGATCGTTCCCCCCAATGATTACACCGCCGTCTCCCTGCCGAAGTTCAACTTTACGGTATCCGCTACGGTGAATGCCAACGATCCCGAGGGCCAGAAGACCATCACTGCTGTCTCTTATGCCAAGGACGCTACCGATCCTCGCGTCTCCGTTGAGAACTCGACCATCAAGATTTGGAACGCCAAGAACCTCACCGAGCTGCCCTTGACCGGTGACCTGGGCATCAAGGTTTTCATCACCGTGGGCGTGCTGCTCATGGCTGCTGGCGCCGCCTTTGCCCTGAGTGCACGTATGCGCTCTTAATTCCCTAGCTTGATGACGCGGCGAGCGGGCGATCGTCGTCTCCTATCAGCGCCCGTGCGCCGCGTTCTCACATTCCCTTTCGCCGCACCCCGTCGCGCTTGGACCCGCGGCGGGGTGTGGTGCATTAACCGTGTCCTCGCACCCACACCCCCGGAGGTGAACCACATGAAGGCAATCAAGCCCGTATCGACGATGCGCACGCCGAGCGTCGGTTCGAACCCGGCTTCCCCCAGCCGACGTAAACCGCCCCTCGCCCTGCGCCTGCTTTCCCTTCTGTGCTTTGTCGCCGGCTTTGTTATCGTGGCCACGCCCCTCGCCCTGCGCGCCATGTCCCAGGCCGAGCAGACGGCCGCAGTTACCGCGGCCGCCAACACGGTTGATGGCTGGCCCTATCCGAAGGCGGAGGAGGCCCTCGCGGCCGCGCGCGCCTACAACGAGCAGTTGGCCGCCGGCGGTCAGGACGTTATCGGCGAGGTCGTGGATCCGTTCGGTAGCACCTCCGGCGCCTCCACCGCCTCTGGCTCTGAGGATTCCATCGCCTCGCAAGATACAACCTACCAGGGGCTTCTTAACGCGGGATCGGGCCTTATGTGCTCGGTGCGCATTCCCAAGATCGACGTGAACCTGCCCGTGTACCACGGCACCTCTACCGAGGTGCTCGCTGCGGGCGCCGGCCACCTATATGGAACATCGCTGCCCGTGGGCGGCGCGAGCACGCACGCCGTGCTTACCGGCCACCGCGGCGTGCCAGGCTCGCTCCTGTTCACGCGCCTGGACGAACTGCAGGTTGGCGACTCGTTTTACATCGAGGTGATGGGCGAGGAACTGGGTTACAAGATCGACCGCATAGACGTGATTACGCCCGACGACGATTCCAAGTTGCGCGTGACCGCCGGCGAGGACCGCGTGACGCTCATGACCTGCACGCCCTACGGCGTGAACTCGCACCGCCTGCTCGTATCGGGCGTGCGTGCGGAGATTCCGAATGAGGTGCCCGTGCCCGAGGACGCGCAGGGCATCAACACCACCGCGGTGGCGCTGGGCGTTTTGGGCGCGCTGCTGGCGATTGTTGTGGGTCTCGTTGCGGCCGGGCACGTGCGCAAGAAGCGGCGCGCGGCGCAGCGTGCTGCCGTTGCCGCCGCGGTGACGCTGGCTGTCTCTTATACACATCTCCGAG
>URGY01000042.1 GCA_900547505.1 uncultured Collinsella sp. | reverse complement strand
AGCTGGGCCTATGCCGGAATCTCTCCCACAGAAACCACCGAAGAGCCACTTTTTTCGAATAAAACCGCTGGATTTCTAGGCAAAAAGCGCAGGAACTAAGCCCATAAAAATGTCGATGATACAGGGTACTGATTTTACTCGTTCACTTCTCGGAAAAACATTCACCCTCGATATGCTGTCGGCTTCTCTATGGTTGCCAAGATCTAAACGGTACGCCGCGAAGGGTGGTAGCGACGTTGTTGCTGCTTCTCTTATCTAGTAAATGAGGTGGGGCGCCGCCCAAGTCCTTTAGCTGTCGATCACAGGTCGCGTGCCCGGTAGACCTTGGTGCTGATGGCACAGCTGACAACGCCAAGGACGACCGTTGCCAGCGCGACGGCACCACACAGGCAACCGAGGACGGCAGGATCGGGATCCGTCCCTGCAATCGACATGAGCTGGTTGCTGATGGGGTTGAATGAGTTTAGCGTGACCATGATAAGGCACATGTATAGGGCGTACAGACCAACGGATAGGCGTTGCGCCTTCATGTGTTCAAATCGAAAGAACAGAGGCAGTACCAAAAACACCGCCATGAGGGAGAAAAGCATCGATATTGCCGAGGCGATTGCGGTCTCAAAGACGGTCCCTCCCGTGGAGGGGATACCCACGCTGTTTAAGATTGGGATGGCGACGATACTCAACAGAACGGCCGCGCACGCCATGATGACCGAGAAAATAGTGATGCACAGGTAGCGTGCGCTGACGATGTCTTTGCGTGAGATGGGCAGCGTTGCCCGATAGCGCTCCCATCCGTTTTGGTTGTCGAGCCCGGCCAGCGACGTCATGGCCATGATAGGCGACATGGCACTGATCGCGAAGGCGCCGGCGGCGCTCATGTCGGAATCACCATTCGATGCGTTGACGGCGGTCAGCACGACGAAGATGAACAGGCCGACACCTGCGATGCTCGGGACGAGCGTGCGAACGATGGCAAGCTCGGACATAATGGCGCGTTTCATTTCAAAGCCCCTTTCAGCATGAAGCGAAGATAGTCATCAATGGTTGCCCGATCGCAGGGAATCTCGGGGAAGGCCTCGAGCACTTCGCGGTGGTTGGGCACGAGCACGTCCACGCTGTAGGCGTGGCGGGCGGCGCGGGTGCCTTCGACGCAAGCCATGAGCTCGGCGGCCTGTGCCTGGGTGCAGTGGGCGATGCCGGCGCGGTCGGTAATGTCCTCGCGTGGCAGGTCAAACACAATCGAGCCGTTATCGATGCAGATGACGCGGTCGGCAGCACGATCGAGATCAGACGTAATGTGGCTCGAGAGCAGCACGCTGCGCTGGCCGTCGGCGACAAAGGCGAGCAGCTCATCGAGCAGTTCCTCGCGTGCCATGGGATCGAGGCCCGCGGTGGCTTCATCCAAAACGAGCAGCTTGGCATGGTGGCTGAGCGCGCAGGCGAGCTGCAGCTTCATACCCATGCCGCGGGAGAGGTCCTTGACCTTTGTCTTGGGATCGAGGCCAAATCGGTTGATGAATCCGGCGAACGTTTCGCGGTCCCACGTGGGGTACGCCGGGCCTACGAGCGCCTCGATCTGGCCGACCTTGAGCGTGGAGGGGAAGGGGCATGTGTCCAGCACGAGGCCGATGCGAGAGCGCAGGTGGCGTTGCGACTCATCGGGCGCATCGGTGCCACAGCGCTGCCCAAACAGGTGCACCTCGCCGGCATCGAGCTTTATAAGCCCAAGCGTGGCGCGAATGGTCGTCGTCTTGCCGGCGCCGTTTGCGCCCACAAAGCCAACAATTTGGCCGGGCTCCACGGCCAACGTGACGCCACGTAGCGAAAAGCGGTCGCTCACGCGGCGTGAGATGCTTTTGAGTTCTAGCAAGTTTTGCATGGCATAGCCTTTCTTGCAGATGGTTACTGCATGGTTTCGGGGGCTACCAGGTCGAGCATCTCGTGCAGTTTATCGCGCGTGACGCCCACGGCTTCGGCTTGCGTTGCTGCCTGTGCGAGCAGCTCTTCGATATGGCAGAGCTGATTTTCGCGCAAGAGTTCTTGGTTGCCCTCGGCGACAAAACAGCCCTTGCCCTGCACAGTGCAGATAAAGCCGAGTTGCTCCAGGTCGGCGTAGGCGCGCTTGGTGGTGATGACACTCACGCCAAGATCGCTCGCGAGTGCACGGATGCTGGGGAGTTTGGCTCCCGCAGCAAGCGTGCCCGAAAGGATCTGAGCTTTGACCTGCGAGGTTATCTGCTCGTAGATGGGCTTATCGCTCGAATTGGATAGGATGATGTCCACAGCGGCTCCTTAGCTGATGGGCTACACGTGTATATAACCGGTAAGCACAGTATATACACACTATGCACAGTTATGCAAGAGGAAATTACGGGGCTGTCCGTCCCTCTACTCATTCATCTCAGTCTGTAACACTAAGACCCGTTTTGGATGACTAACTGTTACAGATTGAGACGTTATTTGTCTGTCCATTCGTTTGTCTCGATCTGTAACATCTGGAGTTGTTTTTGGCAGCTAACTGTTACAGATTGAGATCTTTCTGAGACGTCCGACCGTTCATCTCAATCTGTAACACTAAGACCCGTTTTTGCTGGCTAACTGTTACAGATCAAGATATTGGCTGCCCGCCCTGTGCGTTCATCTCAATCTGTAACATCTGGAGGTCAAAGACCCTTCTAGGTGTTACAGATTGAGACAAACCGTCGCGGAACACCGCTGGCATTCCACCGTCCGAGCCCCAACTGATGAATTTGTCCTGATAGGCGCCCTATGGCGAGGTTTCGCGGCTACAATAATGCGGTTACATCGACGTAATGCACTCAATGCAAGAAAGGATCCGCATGGCAAGCCTGTCGGATGAAATCTCGTCGCGCCGCACATTCGCGATCATCAGCCACCCGGACGCCGGTAAGACCACACTGACCGAGAAACTGCTGCTCTATACCGGCAGCATCCAGACTGCCGGCTCGGTCAAGGGCAAGAGCTCGGCCAAGCATGCCGTCTCGGACTGGATGGACATCGAGAAGGAGCGCGGTATCTCCGTTACCTCCTCGGTGCTGCAGTTCACCTACAACGGCGCCTGCGTCAACATCCTCGATACCCCCGGCCACCAGGACTTCTCGGAGGATACCTACCGTACCCTTATGGCCGCCGACGCCGCGGTCATGGTCATCGACGGTGCCAAGGGCGTCGAGGCCCAGACCAAAAAGCTCTTTAAGGTCTGCACACTGCGCCACATTCCCATCTTCACCTTTGTGAACAAGCTCGACCACGATGCTCGCGATCCGTTTGAGCTCATGGAAGAGATCGAGAACGTCCTGGGTATCAATACGTATCCCATGAACTGGCCGATCGGCAGCGGCCGCAATTTCCGCGGCGTGTTCGACCGCCAGACCCGTCGCGTCGTTGCCTTTGAGGGCGACGGCCACGCCAACGCCACCAAGAAGGGCGCCGAGGTCGAGGCTGAGCTGGGCGATCCCGCCATGGACGAGCTCATCGGCGAAGAGAACCATAAGAACCTGATGGACGACATCGAGCTGCTCGATGGTGCCGGCGACGAGCTCGACTTGGATGCCGTGGCCTGTGGCAAGCTGAGCCCGGCGTTCTTTGGCTCGGCGCTCACCAACTTTGGCGTGGAGCCCTTTCTCAAGGAGTTCCTGCGCCTGGCCCCGACGCCGCGCGCCTATACCGATACGCTCACCAGCGAGCCGGTCGATCCCTGCCGCGACGACTTTAGCGGCTTTGTGTTTAAGATCCAGGCCAACATGGACAAGAACCACCGTGACCGCATCGCCTTTGTGCGCATTTGCTCGGGCAAGTTCGAGCGCGGCATGGATGCCTTCCACGTGCAGGGCAACCGCAAGCTCAAGCTTGCCACGGGCACGTCGATGATGGCCGACGACCGCGCCATCGTGGACGAGGCGTACGCGGGCGATATCGTGGGCCTGTTCGATCCGGGTATCTTTAGCATCGGCGACACCGTGTGCTCCGGGAAGCGCCACGTGCAGTATCCGCAGATCCCGACGTTTGCCCCCGAGATGTTCGCTCGCATTACGCAGGTCGATACGCTCAAGCGCAAGCAGTTCGTCAAGGGTATGGAGGAGCTTGCCCAGGAGGGTGCCATCCAGATCTTCCGCGAGCTGGGTGCCGGCATGGAGAGCGTCATTGTGGGCGTGGTCGGCGTGCTGCAGTTTGAGGTACTCGAGCGCCGCCTTAAGGCCGAGTACCGTGTTGAGGTTCGTCGCCAGCCACTGCCCTATACGGACATCCGCTGGATCCAGAACGACCCCGACACCATCGATATCCCGGGCCTTTCGCTCACGCGCGACACGCTGCGCGTCGAGGACATGCGCGGCGGTAAGCTGCTGCTGTTCACGAGTCCGTGGAACGTGGATTGGGCAACCGATCACAACCCCGACCTTATCCTGTCGGAGTTTGGCAACGTAGCCTTTTAACGCATCGGCGCGGTGGCCCTGTGGGGCTGCCGCGCCGCTTGCTTGCCTGATGCCGTGTGAGCGGCTATCATACCCACCGTCGTCTCAAGACCGGGGCGTCCGAGCAGTTCGGGTCCGATATCCTGCTCGTTAAACCTAAAACCAAAGGAGTACATAATGATCAAAAAGGTCATGGAGGACTACAAGGTCCTGTTGCGGAGCATTCCCGCGGCAACGGTTTCGCTGTTTTTCGTGAGCGTCATCATGATGAACCTGCTGGCCAACAAAGAGCTTATCAGCCTGCCGTATCTGGCGCTCGACTGTGGCTTTGTGGTGAGCTGGGTTTCGTTTTTGTGCCAGGACATGATCTGCAAGCGCTTTGGCGCCAAGGCATCCATCAAAATCTCTATTCTCGCGCTGCTGGTCAACCTGGCCGTGAGCCTGTGCTTTTGGGCATGCTCACTCACGCCCGGCATGTGGGGCGCCTACTACGACACCGGCATGATCGAGGTCAACACTGCCCTTAACGCCACCATCGGTGGCACCTGGTACGTGGTGCTTGGCTCGTCGCTTGCCATGCTCGTTTCTGCCGTGGTTAACTCCACGCTCAATCAGTCGCTCGGCCGCATGGTCAAAAAGAATAATTTTGCGAGCTTTGCCTTCCGCTCCTATGTCTCCACGGGTGTTGGCCAGTTTATCGACAACTTGGTCTTTGCCATCGTGGTGAGCCACACGTTCTTTGGCTGGACCTGGGTGCAGGTTCTTATGTGCTCGCTGACGGGTGCTATCGCCGAGCTGCTGTGCGAGGTCTTCCTGAGCCCCGTGGGTTACAAGGTCGTGCGCGGCTGGGAGCGCGATAATGTAGGCTCCGAATACCTCGAGCGCCACGCAACCGCCTAAGGAGCAAGTATGCGGGTTTTGATCACGGGCGCTGCGGGCGGAATCGGAGCCGCATGCGTGCGGCGCTTTTTGGACGAGGGCCACGAGGTCGTGGGCTTTGACCTGCTGCCGGCGGCGATCGAACATGAGCGCTACCGCCATCTGATCATCGATGTCCGCGAGCCGGACGCGTTTCCAGGCGACCTTGAGCCCCAGGTGATCGTGAACGTTGCCGGTACACAGGATTCGTCCGACGACATCGCTGCCAACCTGTGTGGCACCATCAACGTGACCGAGCGCTACGCCTTTGTGGGGGAGGGGCTTGCCGCCAAGCCGGCGCCGGCTATCAAATCCGTGGTCAATGTGGGGTCGGCGAGCGGGCATACGGGATCGGAGTTTCCCGCCTATGCCGCCAGCAAGGGCGGCGTTATCGCCTACACCAAGAACCTTGCAAACCGCCTGGCACCGCAGGCCATCGCCAACAGTGTGGACCCGGGCGGCGTTATCACGCCGCTCAACCGTTGCGTGATGGAAGACGAGCACCTGTGGAACCAGATTATGGAGCTCACGCCGCTTAAACGCTGGGCTACCGCCCAAGAGATCGCCGAGTGGATCTACTTTGTGGGCGTGACCAACCGGTTCATGACCGGGCAGAGTCTGTTGATCGATGGCGGCGAGGCCGGCCGCACACAGTTTATCTGGCCCGAGTAGAAAACGCGCCCGATGGCAAGATTGCCGTCGGGCGCGTTTTTTATGTATCGATTTTTAGCCGAGGCAAGCCCAGTTGACGGGGGTCGAGCCGTGCTGTTCGAGTAGCCGATTGACAGCGGAGAAGGGGCGCGACCCTATAAAAGCGGGGAGTTCTGCCGTGGCACGGTTGGCCGAAAGCGGCGAGGGGTGCGTGGAGGCCAGGCAGAACTTGCCGGTTGCCTTGCCTGCGCCAGTCGCGGCGAGCTTGCCCTCGACCATCTGCTGGGCAAAGCGGCCCCATGCCAAAAAGACTACCGGCTGGGGCAGCTGGCAGCAGCGTTCGATAACGTAGTCGGTCAGGGTGCTCCAGCCCAGTTTGGCGTGCGAGTTCGCGGCATGCTCGCGCACGGTGAGCGTAGTGTTGAGAAGCAGGACGCCCTGTTGTGCCCATGGCGTTAGATCTCCTGTGGCGGGAATAGGGCAGTCCAGATCGGCATTGAGTTCCTTGTAGATGTTGCGCAGGCTCGGCGGCAACTTGGTTTGCGTCGCGGGGACCGAGAACGACAGCCCCATGGCCTGGTTGGGTCCGTGATAGGGATCTTGACCCAAGATGACAACTTTGACCTGGTCGGCCGGCGTGTAGGCGAGGGCATTGAGGATGTCGTCTTGTGCCGGGTAGATGGTCTGCTCGGCACGCAAAAGGGCGATGCGCCCGAGCAGCTGGTTCGTAGTGTCATGTACCGGCTGCGGCGCATCGCCCAACCAAGTTGCTATGTTGCGGTCGCGTGTTGCGGCGTCCATGGGGCTCCTTTACGTCAGATACTCTGTTGTCATCTATTGTAAAGACTTTCGTCGGCCGATATTCGCGTACGTCCCATTGTGCACGCTCCCTCGCGCGACGTGGTGGCGGCCTGGCGCAGCCGGGAGACCATGCCTATCGCCACGAGGTGCTTTATTGTCTATATGAGCTCGCATATTGTCCATTAATGACTGGCGGGGCGTTGAGTGCGGTGTTTAGCGGGCTGTTGCTTTGGTTTGGGCGGTGCGATAGGTGCGTGCCGGGTGACAGAGCAGCACCGCCACGACCATAAAGAATGCCGTGGTGCCCAGGCTGATGGGATAGACCAGCATGATGTTCGCAAAGGTGTGGAAGTGCGGGAACACGCAGAACACCCAATAGAAGCGAATGCCGCAGACGCAGATCATGGTGATGAGGGCGGGCATGAGCGAGATACCGAAGCCGCGCAGGTAGCCGGACATGTTTTCGTAAAACATGCTAAAGGCGTACGCCGGGAAGATCGAGCACACGCGGATATAGCCGATCGAGACGATGTTGGGATCGCTGTTGAACAGCGACAAGATCTCGCGCCCCAAGCCGACAATAACGACAATCGTGATGAGTGCAACGATACCGCCTTCGGTCAGGCAGACCTTGAGCGTCTTGGTGCACCGGTCGATCTGGCGGGCACCGTGGTTTTGTCCCACAAAGGTGGTGCAGGCTTGGCTAAAGCTGTTGAGCAGGTTGTAGCACACGTACTCCAGGCTCATGGCGGCGCTCGATGCCGCCATGACTTCGGTGCCCAGGCTGTTGATGGCGGACTGGATGATGATGTTGGCGACGGCAAAGACGGCGCTTTGGATACCGGCGGGCAGGCCGATCTTGACGATGCGCTTGAGGGCGACGGGGTCTAAGCCTAAGTCGCGCGGGGTGACGCGGACGACGGAGTTGGTCTTGAGCAGGCGGATAAAGAGCGTAGCGGCGCTGACGGTGTAGGCGATGGCGGTGGCGATGGCGACGCCCGCGACGCCCCAGTGGAGTACGGGGACAAAGATGAGGTCCAGGCCAATGTTGAGGACGGTGGACACGGCAAGCGCCTGCAGCGGCATGCGGGTGATGCCGACGGAGCGGAAGATCGCGGCTTCAAAGTTGTAGAGCAAGATCGAGGGCATGCTGAGCAAAAAGACGCGCAGGTAGAGCGAAGCGAGCGGCATGGTTTCGGCGGGAACGTTGAGCGCGGCGAGCATGGGCTCGGCAAAGATCTCGCCCAGCGCGATGACGACAAAGCCCACGAGCGCCATTAAAAACGAGGTATGGACGGCGCGTTTGACCATGTTCTGATCGTTGCGCCCGATAGCGTTGGCGATGACCACGTTGGAGCCAAGTGACATGCCGATAAACAGGTTGAGCATAAGACTGGTAAGCGGAACATTGGAGCCGACCGCCGCCATGGCGAGGGTTCCCTGGTCACCCGAGAAGTTACCGATGATGACCGTGGCGATGAGGTTCGACAGCTGCTCCAAGATGCTCGTGGCGGCCACGGGGAAGGCGAACAGGGGAATATTGCGCCACAGCGAGCCGGTGGTCATGTCAATGTGCTTAGATGCGGTATCAGCCATACGCTCTCAATCTCTAACATGCTCTTTCGTGCTCATTTGCGCAGACGATGATACTCCTAATCGCCTAGTCATTGGGGACGTTCTTAAACGACTAGTCATTCAAGAACGTCCCCAATGACTAGGCGGGGAAGGCGTGCGACAATGGTGGGCGTTGTGTTGTTCGCGCTAAGGAGTTGCCATGTTGTTGTGTCCCGTTTGCCATGAGCCGTTGGTGGACGACGAGCGTGGTGCTGCATGTGCGGGCGGACACCGGTTTGACCGAGCTCGCGAGGGCTATCTATATCTACTACGTTCGTCCAAGAGCGGCGACTCCATGGGCGATCCCAAGTCGCAGGCGCGCAGTCGTCGCGACTTTCTAAACCGTGGCTACTATGCGCCGTTGCGCGATGCAATGGTTGAGCTGGTGCACGAGCGGGTGTCTGGACGCGCCGCGTTTACGAAAGATCCCATGACGCTGCTCGATATTTGCTGCGGTGAGGGCTACTACACCAGCGCCATGGGCGCGGTGCCGGGCGTGGATGCTTACGGTTTCGACTTGGGCAAAGAGATGGTTCGCCTGGCCGCCAAGCGCGGCGATGCAGCCTATTTCGTAGCCAACATGAAGGATATCCCCGTGGCCGATGGCGCCTTCGATATGGTGACCGAGCTCTTTGCTCCCTTTAACGAGCGCGAATTTGCCCGCGTGCTGGCGCCAGAGGGCTCGCTCTACACCGTGGTGCCGGGCGCCCGTCATCTCTTTGGGCTTAAGGAGGTGCTCTACGACACGCCGTACCTTAACGATGAGAAGCTGCCGAAGACCACCGAGCTCGAGTTAGTCGGAATGCAGCGGGTGTCTGCGAATATTACGCTTCAGACCCAGGCCGATATCGAGGCGGTGTTCCAGATGACGCCGTACTACTATCGCACGCGCCCTGCCGACAAAGAGCGCCTGGCAAACCTGGACACGCTCCAAACCGATATCGACTTCATCATCGCCGAGTACCGCCACAGCTAACAACCAGCCAAAAAAGGGACAGGTTTATTTTGGTGGGTTTTATCTAGGCAAACGTAAAGGGCCGACCGCGTTGCTACGCGATCGGCCCTTTTTATTGGCGTATATACCAGAGTCGCTGAGCGATTGACACGGATGCGGCTTAGCTCAAACGGTCCATGCCCTCTTTCTTGACGCGGTTGGCGAGTACAAAGTAGATAATGCTGACAATCAGGCCGGTAAAATCGGGGATGCTTGAGCCGGTCCCACCCAAGAGGGGCAGGGAGAGGAGCAGACTGATGACCGAACATGCTAGGCAGACGATGGACCAGATCCAGACAACGCCAGCCTTGGCGGGATTATTTGCCGCGCGGATGCCAAAGACAGCGGTCACAATTTCGACGACGCCCAATACGATGACGACGACGCAAGAGACGATCATGGCACTCGTGATATCGCCTGCCGCGCTGCCTGCAAAGAGCGCTGTAGCACCCATACCTGCGCTTAGAATGCCGACGACAAAGAAGAAGAACGATAGGATTTTGAGTAATTTGCAGGCGTTGCTCATGGCTGGTCCTTTCGATACGAGTGCGCCAACCTGGCGCACCCCATGTGCTGCACATATGGTGAAGCACATTGTAGTTCAACGCGGCGATGCATGTGCCTGAAAGCGCTTTGAGCCCGCGCAGCCCAACCCCAACCTTTCAAAAAAGAAAGCTGGGCGTAAGTCAAATCGATGGCAGCGTATGCGCGGCGCTGCGATGATGGGGCCATGGTAAGAGCTGGACCGAAGGAGAAGCCATGATGTACGGAGCCAAGCAAGTGCGTGAGCCGCGATCGTTGGGAAGGCGCATGAGTGATTCCGTGATTGCTGCCGTGTGCACGGGATTGATGGCGGTGCTTTGCATTGGGATGCTGTGGACCATGTCGCATGTGGGACAATAGCGGACGGTTGGGTGCTGGCATAAACGGCGCTCACGTATCCGTTTTGCTTGTTAAGGAGTGTCCATGGGCGTCGTCGATCCCTTTTCTGTTGCTCGGGCCGTGGGGCTTGAGCTGACCGGGAAGCCCGAGGGCCTTACGCTCACCGACGGCACGATGGAGCTGCGTGCCGATTTCACCCGCATGCTTCCACGACTCAAGCAGGGCCGTCTGCAGCAAGAGCTGCTGGTGAAGGCTGCGCGTGCAAAAGGCATCGAACAACCATGGGCGATTGATGCCACGGCAGGCTTTGGCGAGGATTCGCTGCTGTTGGCAACCGCGGGCTTTACCGTCGATCTGTATGAGCAGGATTGCGTGATCGCGGCACTCCTCAAGGATGCCTTGGATCGCGCGGCAGATGATCCGGCGCTTGCGGCTGCCGTGTCGCGCATGCGCTTACATGCGGGCGAGGACAGCATTGCCGGCCTTCGCCATGTAGCTGAGCTGATCGGGCGGGGAGAGCTTGCCGCCCCCGACGTGGTGTATCTGGATCCCATGTTTCCCGGGCGCACCAAGAGCGCGGCGGTGAAAAAGAAGTTCCAACTCTTGCACCATCTGGAACAGCCATGTACCGATGAGGAGGCGCTGGTTGAAGCCGCGCTTGCGGTGCGGCCGCGCAAGGTCGTTATCAAGCGGCCGGTGAAGGGCCCGCTGCTTGCCGGCGTTAAGCCGAGCTATCAGCTTGCGGGCAAGGCCGTTCGTTACGATGTCTTGGTGCCGCCGCACCCGTAGCTTGCGCATGATGGCTGGCGTCCCGTCAACGCCGCGCCAATGCGGGTTCTATTTCCAAGGGTGCGACGTCAGATGCCAGCCGCCGCAGTATTCGCATTTGTAGCAGGCCAAACCACGCCGCCCGCGGTTTTCGCAGTCGGCCATAACTGCTTCGGCCTCGGTGCGCGTGTCGTAACGGTTTTTGCGCTCGCACGACTTGTAGCGCCAGACTTCATCGCGCTCGGCGTCCAGGGCGTCGCGGCGCTCGTCCTCGCGCGCAAACAGGTCACTCAAATCGCCGCCTGTGGCAGCGCCCAAAAACTCACTTTTGGCTTTTGACCACGCGGCTCGCTTTTTGCTCCCCATCTGCTTCGCGCCCCTCTCCAAACGCTGGTATCATTGCTCAATCAAAGTGATACCAATAAACGTGAGGTCGCCGCGTGATGATCAGAAAAACCCTCGATACCGACATTCCCGCTGTCATGGCTATCTATGACGCGGCCCGCGCCTTTATGCGCGCGCATGGCAACGCCACGCAGTGGCCCGAGGGCACGCCTTCTGCCGAGCGGCTGGCTGCCGATATCGCCGCCGGTGGCAGCTATGTGTGCGAAGTCGATGGCCGCGTGGTGGCGACATTTGCCTTTTTGCCGGGGCCGGACGAGTGCTATGACGTCATTGAGGACGGGCAATGGCGCAGCGACACTCCGTACGCCGTGCTGCACCGTGTGGCATCCGACGGCACCGTGCACGGTATCGCGGCTGCGATGTTTGCCTTTGCCAAAGAACGTGCCGATCACTTGCGCATCGATACGCACCAGGACAACCTGCCCATGCAGGGCGCGAGTATTAAGGCAGGGTTTGAGCGTGCCGGCGTCGTGTATGTGTCAGACGGCACGCCGCGTGTTGCGTTTGACTGGCTGCGCGAGGTATAAGAGCAAGGGCTCGTGTCAGCAATGCGCGCGAACGAAAATGGCCCCGGGCGGGGCCATTTTTGGTTGCTGTGCTGTTTTGCAAGGTAGTAGGCGCTGCGCGCTGTCGGCTCTAAGACATCTACGCC
>URGY01000041.1 GCA_900547505.1 uncultured Collinsella sp. | reverse complement strand
GCGAAGAGCGTTGCTGCCTAGGCTAGCCCCTTGTCACACAAACTACCGAAGCCTCGGATTTTTCTACAGGGGGAGGGTAGTCATAAAAGCCCCGTCCCAAATTGACTGCTCGGGGAGTCGCATTCGAGCTCGGTTGTCCTCTTAGCCACTCGATATCCTTCGGTGCAATAACGGTGATAAAACTTGCTTAAGTGTTAATCAAGCTACACACAATCTTGCTCTCTAATTAATCAAGAATCAGTATAATTTTGATTAGCTAGAGAGCAAGATTGGAGAATCATGGCATTCAACGACTTGATCGCCCAGAAAATAAAGGACTTTGAACAGCAGGGGGTTCCGCAGGTCTTTGAGCGAGACCTTGATCTGGAAAACCCACAGGAGCCAAAGCGCGACAACATCGTAAATGTGGTTGTGGGGGCCCGCCGTTGTGGAAAGACGTATCGCCTGTATCAGGAGATGCAGCGGCTTCAGGGCCGGGGCGTCGAGCTTGACCGGATGCTTTACTTTAATTTTGAGGACGAGCGCTTGCGCCCGTATGAGTCATCGCTGCTGGCGGACGTGCTCGACACGTTCTATGCGCTGTATCCTGCTGCTCGAACCGAGGGCGCTTACATTTTCTTTGACGAGATCCAGGAAATTCCCGAATGGGGTGCGTTTCTGCGGCGTGTAGTCGATACGGAGAAAGCGACCGTCTATGTGACGGGATCTTCTTCCAAGATGCTGTCCTCAGAGCTTAAGAGCGAGTTCAGGGGTCGTTCTCTTATACGGGAGCTTTTTCCGTTGAGTTTTTCGGAATACGTTCGGTATAAGACGGGGAGCGTTTTCGAGCCAGATGCGACCTTTTCCCCAAGCGATGCAGCGCTGCTTCGACATCATCTGATCGGATATCTTGAACGAGGGGGATTCATCGCGACGCTTGAGCAGACGCCCGCAGACGCGATTCAGCTGCTACAGGAATATGCTTCGCGAACGGTCGCTATGGACGTCATTGAGCGTTACGACGTCAAGAACCCTCGCCTGGCATCGCTGTTCTTGACGCGGTGTATGGCATCTTCGGGACGAGAGCTGTCAGTGAACAAAGTGTACAACGAGTTCAAGAGCAGACAGATACCCGTCAGTCGTAATTCGCTCAGCGATTTACTTGAGTATTATGAGGATGCCTACCTGTTATTTTCTGTGCCGGAGTTCACGCGTTCATTGGCAAATAACATGCGGTCTGCGTCTAAGGTCTACGCTGTCGACCCTGCGATGTTTGGAGCATTCTCTCCCGCATCAGCATTGGATCAGGGCCAGAGGCTCGAGACCGCAGTGTTCAATGCGCTAAGAAGAAGGACTCCCGCGGTGAGGACCGGCTCGGTCTGCCGCCTGCTGATCAAAGAGAAGAGCAAAAGCCATGAGGTGGACTTTGTGGCTGGGGACGCACTTCTCATGCGGGCTTATAGCCTGATTCAGGTGAGTGTGGATATGGCAAGTGAGAAAACGCGCGAGCGCGAAATTGCCGCGCTTGATGCCTCGATGGCCCAGTTCGATCTTGGCGAGTCGACAATCGTTACCATGGATGAGCAGGCCGATATTCCATGCGAGCACGGTGCGGTACACGTTGTGCCCGCATGGAAGTGGCTCCTTGCCTAATCATCTACGGATCTGTGGGGCCAGGACCTCCTGGCCCCTTCATCACGGTTGGGGAGCACCATGATGCGCCCGGCTAGTCCTGGGCTTTGATGCTCGGCATCAGAATCTGGGCGAGGTAGTCGCATTCGAGCTTGGTGGCAGCGTCGGCCTTGCCGTCTTTACCGATCAGGTCGTTTTTGATCTGGCTGTATGTGTAGCGGTTGCCGGTCGTGAGCTCGACAAGCTCAATCGCCGTATCCATGGGGTAGGTCGACACAGGGTCCTGCGTGCGTCCATTAACGGTTTGCGGAATCACGTACGGATAGACAGGACCGCTCGCATAGACGGTGTAGCCGTTACCTAGGCTGACCGTGCCCAAAACCGTATCGCCGTCGTCGGGCGTAAAGGTCTCGCCGTCGCGCACCGCGACGAGCGTCACGAGCGGTGTGTTGGTGTCGCCGTCCAGATAAATGCACAGCGTACTGCCGTTTTGCCAGGTGGCGACCTTGCCATACCACTCAACCGGAATATCGAGCTGATACAGGTCCGTCGCCTTGTGTCGAGCGTCGGCATCGCGGGCGGACTGTGCCTCGCTTGCGCTTACGGCGTTGACGGCGGCATCGCGGCGCGTAATTGCCGCCTGCTGGAGTATCTTTGCCGCGGCGGCAGAGCTCGCGCCGCCTTCCTCGGCATACTTGGCGGCGGCATCGATCTGGTCGTCAGTCACCGTGTCGGCCGAAGGCACCTTGAGCTTAAAGGTGGCCTGGGCACTCAAATCCTGTCCATCGCTCTTAATGGTGACCTGCGCCTTGGTGGCTGGGACGGTGTAGATGGTGCCGTCTTCCGCGATGGGGGATCCAGCAATGGAGAGCGTGTAATCGCCGGGCAGCAACTTAATGCCGCGACCATGCTCGTCAACGTAGAGCGTTTCGCTCACGGAAGAACCGTCGGAATCCTGCCCGCTCACCTGTACGGGAATCTTGGAGCCAGTTGAGCAGTCGAGGCCCGCGGCATGCACGCCAATCTGCACCGACATCATCGTGTGCGCGCTGGCGGCGACAGCGGCGGCCTGCTCTTGCTGATATCCGTTCCAGGCAGCATAGCCTGCGCCGCCGGCGACGAGCGCGACGGCCACAACGCCGGCAACCATCAGGTTGCGGCGCTTGGGCGGCATCTTACGATGACGAACCTCGGCTTCGCGTGCCGAAGGAACGGACGGTAGGGGAATATCGCCCATGGCGATGGTCTCGTCCACGGCAGGCGCAGAGCCCAGACCGGGGAGTTCGCGGGTCAGCGAATCTTCGGCCGGCAAGCTGTCGAGCAAGATGGTTTCCTCGCTCGTGTCGGATTCGGGCTGGTCGTCGGCCTTGCACCCGGATTCCTCGTGCCCCGCCTCGTCTTCGGTGGGCGCGGCGCCATCGTCTTCCGCATCCTTATCATCGGGCTGTACCTCGATTTCCGGCTCATCCCGCACATCAACGCTCGAATCGTCAAACGCAATCTCGGCCAGTGCGATCTGGTCTAGGCTCTCCAGGGCCTCGGCACACGCTTCTGCATCTTGGGCCGCATCCTCTTGGCCCATCGTCTCATCTTTCATATATCCCCCAAGCTCAATATCGGGACAACACTGTACCCAAAAACGGGACCCCATAGAGCCGCCGCATGATTTGAAATCCGATTTTATATATGCGCATGTTTTTGAATGAAGTACAACAACAAAAAGCCCCGGAAAGCGGGCGAATCGCTTTCCGGGGCTGCGCATGACGCGCGATTGCGGCGTCGGCTAAGTTTGCCTACATCCAAATGTGGACGGAATAAACACGTTACTCGGCGTGCGCGTAATCAACCTTGGCGCGGCGGGCAGTGGCCTTCTCCCAATCGCTGGTGCCCTCAAAGACATCCTGCTTGTAGGGATTGCGGCCGAGCTTCTTGGCACGGTAGGCGACGTAGATGATCGCGGCGATGTTGGCGATTAGCGCGGCGACCGAGACCGCGGTGGCGGCGCCGGGATCGAGCGTGGAGTGCGTCACAAAGATGGACTCCTCCTGGAAGTACGGGAACACCTGGGCAAACATGCACCAAATGGCCAGCGTAAAGGCGCGGTTCTGAATCCAGCCGCCCTTGTTCCAGATAAAGGCGGCGACGGTGGGCGCCAGCAGCAGCGCAAAGCCGCAGAACCAGGAGTGGGTGGGCAGGCAGTTGTAGGTGTAGCAGAAGTTCCAGATATCGTAGGCGATGATGTAGACCCAGGTCATGTCGGGCCACAGCATGTCGGTCTTGTCCTCGGAGGCGTAGACGCTCCACCAACCGGTCATGCAGAAGATGTTGATGATGCCCGCGATACCGTTGAACACGTTGTTCCAGCCGGCCAGCTGCGTGGCGCCCTCGGAGGTGACCCAGGTGGACTCGCCCAGGACAAAGAAGTGATAGGCGCTCTCAAAGTCAGACACGACGGCGATCATGATGTTGATGGCGACGATCACAAACGGCCACGCGCGGAACCAATGCGCCTTGCCGATTTTGCCCCACTGGTACTTAATGGCAATGAAGCCCCAGCAACCGGCCAGCGCCGCGTACACTTTGGCGTAGTGGAACCAGCTGTTCTGGTACACATGGGTGGGGTTGGTGAGTGCCCACTCGGCACCCTGCGAAACGCCGACGGCGATGGCGACGCAGTAGATGGTCATGGCCAGCGGAGCCACGCCAAAGATGATGGCTGCGCCGAGCTTGGTGCGGCGGCCGACCTCGTTGAGCACGATCAGGCCAATAAAGACCATGGCCCAGCCGGCCCAGTGGATAAGGGTATCGCTACCCCAAACATCGAACAGCATGCTGCTCTCCTTTCACACGCCCGCGGCCCCTCTTCTGATCGCGGGCAGTTTGGCCAAATGTCGTCAGTTCTGGGGCTTGCGCTCCGGATACTTGGCGGTATAGCCCTCGATGTGGAGTGTCGAGGCGATGATTTCTTTGACCGTCTCGTCGGGCACATCGGGGTGCGTACGGATATACATCAACAACCCCATGATGAGGGTGTAGAACGTCTCGTAGACATGGTCGATGCGTAGCTCATGATGGGCGACAAAGTCCACCACGGTGGTGTCGCAGATATACTGCGCCACGCGCTGGACCACGTTGTGCAAAAAGCCGCCGTAGAGCGCGCCGCTGCTTGAGGTGAGCGTACTCGGCAGCTCGTGGCCGCTGGCGACCAGGCGCTTAAAGAGCGGGGCGACGGTGTCGAGCGCGCCCTCAATATCACCGACGATGCGGTTGGCATTCCACTGCTCGAGCTCGGAGATAAAACCGTCAATTGCCTCGTCCATGACGGCGGTGACGGCGGCGTCCATGTCGGCGAAGTAGTGGTAGAACAGCGAGCGCGTGCAGCCGGCTCGCTTGGTCACGGCCGAGACGGATAGATGCGACACGCCCAGCTCAGAGCTCACGGTGCGCACGGCATCGAGGATCTCGCGACGGCGTTCGTCGCCCGTCAAGCGCTTTGCCGCGCTATCGGATGCGGGGACGGCATCGACTACAGAGGTATCTGCTGTGTTGTTGCCCATGTTTTGCCGCCTTTCATCCGTTTGAGCCTGACCGTTCGCCTAACAGTCTTGAATATTGTTGACGGTTCGTCAATACTGTTTTTGACACAATGTCAACAATAACGGGTGAACGGCGTGGGGGCATGTCGAGCCCGTAAAAAGAGGGGCGCCGCGGCCTCGCCGGGCTGTGGCAAGAGAAGGGACAACCATGATTCTCAACGGACCGGGGATTAGCTACACCGAGCCCGACATCGGTTCGGAGTTCGTGCCGCCGCTGCCGGAGCATCCGCGCGAGGCCATCGTCAAGCTGTGCGAGCACTGCACCAACCGTCTGCTGCATCGCGATGAGCTGCTGGGCTACGAGTACTGGTCGTTTGCCGAGGCCGCGACTGACGAGCAGGCCGAAGTGCTCTGCAAGATGAAGATGCGCCGTCCCTATACGCTGCCCGAGATGGTCAAGCTCACCGGCATGCCCGAGGCCGATATCGAGAAGATGCTCGACGACATGAGCTACACGGGCCTGCTCGAGTACAACTGGGAAAACCCCGAGCGCGCCAAGCAGTGGGTGCTGCCCATGCTGGTGCCGGGTTCTGCCGAGTTTCTCAACATGCGCGTGAGCCAGCTCGAGGAGCATCCGGTCTACGCTAAGTTCTTTGAACAGGCATCCAAGGGCCCGCTGTCCAAGGCCACGCCGATGGTGCCGCCCGGAGGCGCCGGTATCGGCATGCACGTCATTCCGGTCGAGAAGGCCATCGATGCCGCGAGCACGTCGGTGCCTATTGAGCATATCGAGCATTGGCTCGACAAATACGAGGGTAAGTATGCCGCCAGCACCTGCAGCTGCCGCGCGAGCCGTCGCGTGATGGGCGAGGGCTGCGCCGACGACCCCGCCGACTGGTGCATCGCCGTGGGCGATATGGCCGACTACGTGGTCGAGACCGACCGCGGCCACTATGTGACGCGCGAGGAGGTCTACGACATCTTGCGCCAGGCCGAGGACAACGGCTTTGTGCACCAGATCACCAACATCGACGGCGAGAACAAGATCTTCGCCATCTGCAACTGCAACGTCAACGTGTGCTACGCCCTGCGCACCTCGCAGCTGTTCAACACGCCCAACCTGTCGCGCTCGGCCTATGTCGCCAAGGTCGAGAAGGACAAGTGCGTGGCCTGCGGTCGCTGCGTTGAGGTGTGCCCGGCCGGTGCCGCCAAGCTGGGCCAGAAGCTCTGCAGCAAAAAGGCCGGCGGACAGGTGCCCGAGTATCCGCGCCAGGAGCTGCCCGATGCCACCAAGTGGGATCACACCAAGTGGTCGCCCAACTACCGCAACGACAACCGCATCGAGACGCATGAGTCCGGCACCGCTCCCTGCAAGACGGCCTGCCCCGCGCATGTCGCCGTTCAGGGCTATTTGAAGCTCGCGGCTCAGGGTCGCTATGACGAGGCCCTAGCACTCATTAAGCGCGAGAACCCGCTGCCCGCTATCTGCGGCCGTGTGTGCAACCGCCGCTGTGAGGATGTCTGCACTCGCGGCCGTGTGGACGCCGCCGTGGCTATCGACGAGGTCAAGAAGTTCATCGCCCAGCGCGATCTGGATGCCGCGACCCGCTATGTCCCACCTGTGGTGACCCCGACGCGTGCCGGCGGCTTCGACCAGAAGATCGCCATCATCGGTGCCGGTCCAGCCGGCCTGTCCTGCGCCTTCTACCTGGCCGAGAAGGGCTACAAGCCCGTCGTGTTCGAGAAGAACGAGCGCCCGGGCGGTATGCTCACCTACGGTATTCCCAGCTTTAAGCTGCAGAAGGATGTTATCGAGGCCGAGGTCGAGATCATTCGCCTGATGGGTGCCGAGTTCCGCTATGGCGTGGAGGTCGGTCGCGATGTGACGCTCGACGAGCTGCGCGAGCAGGGCTTTAAGGCCTTCTACGTGGCTATTGGCTGCCAGGGTGGCCGCCTTGCCGGTATTCCGGGCGAGGATGCCGAGGACGTGACCGTGGCCGTCGATTTTTTGCGCGAGGTCAACAGCGGCAAGATCGACGCGCTACCCGGCCGCACCATCGTGGTGGGCGGCGGCAACGTGGCCATCGACGTGGCCCGCAACGCCTGCCGCCTGGGCTCCGAGCACGTTGAGATGTTCTGCCTGGAGAGCGAGGCCCAGATGCCCGCGAGCGAGGAGGAGCGTCGCGAGGCCATCGAGGACGGCGCGCACATCAGCTGCGGCTGGGGCCCCAAGGAGGTCCATCTGGACGAGACCGGCCGTGTGTGCGGTATCACCTTCAAGCGCTGCACGCGTGTCTTTGACGACGAGGGCCGTTTTGCGCCCGAGTACGACGAGAACGATCTGCGCCGTGTCGATGCCGACCGCGTCGTCATGTCGATTGGCCAGTCCATTGTGTGGGGCGACCTGCTGGCTGGCTCCAAGGTGGAGCTTGGCCGCGGCCAGGGTGCCCTTGCCGACCCCCAGACCTATCAGACCGCTGAGCCCGACATCTTTGTGGGCGGCGATGTCTACACCGGTCCGAGCTTTGCCATCGACGCCATCGCCGCCGGTCACGAGGCCGCCGTTTCCATCCATCGCTTTGTGCAGCCGGGCTCCACGCTCACCATCGGCCGCAACCAGCGCCGCTACACCGCGCTCGACCGCGACGATGTCGTGATCGAGAGCTACGACAACGCGAGCCGCGAGGTTGCCCACGTGAACCGCGAGCGCGAGAAGGCCGCGCCGTTTAGCGAGTACGTCGAGACCTTTACCGAAGAGCAGGTGCGCGCCGAGACCGCCCGTTGCCTGGGTTGCGGTGCCTCGATCGTCGACCCCAACAAGTGCATCGGCTGCGGCCTGTGCACCACCAAGTGCGCGTTCGACGCCATCCATCTGGATCGCGACCGCCCCGAGTGCTCCACGATGGTCAAATACGAGCAAAAGCTCCCAAGCCTCGGCAAGTACGCTTTGAAACGCGCAATCAAAATCAAGTTCGGTCGTAAATAGGTAACCATGGCGGGTAGGGGGACGGCGCAGACTAGATTTCGCCGTCCCCTTGCTTTGAGTTTGCATCGCATCAACCGTTGTTGAAAGGTTTCTACCTTGCACGAATTGGGAATCGTTTATCACATCATTCGCGATGTTGAGAACGTGGCGCGCGCCAATGGCGTGCGCCACGTTTCGAGCGTTACGCTGCTGCTGGGTGAGGTCTCGGGCGTCGTTCCCGACTTGCTGCTCGACGCTTGGCGCTGGGCGGCAGATAAAAAGTCCATCACCGAGGGTGCGGAGCTTATTGTGGAGCCTGTCGAGGCCGTGACGCATTGCGAGGCGTGCGGCTGCGACTACGTGACGGTCGAGCACGGCAAGACCTGCCCCCATTGCGGCAGCGGCGAGACATACTTGCTGCAGGGCCAGGAGGTCATGATCAAGCAGATCGAGACCCCCGACGAGGACCCGGCAGACGCTGCTCCCGACGGTCCTTCCGACGCTCCCGACGCCGTCGACGCCGCCAACCCCCTCCACATCGCCTAACTTGGTCGTTGGGGACGTTCTTAAACGACTAGTCAAACAAGAACGTCCCCAACGACTAGTCGTTTAAGAACGTCCCCAATGACTACTTGCGCTAGAGCATAAGTCACGATAATAGTCAAGTCATGTCTGTTTAAACAAAATAGCGGCAGTACAAGCGCATTCGCGCTTGCCAAAATCGATATTAATGAACAGCCTGTTTGTATCTGTAAAATGCATGGCTTGATGTGCGACGCCTTGGCGTGTAATGAGTCAAAAAGCGGTAACGTAATCAATTTGTAACAAACATAGACGTTTAAACAAATAAACCAACCTTTTGCGAATTTAGCTATAATTCCACAAACCAAACAGGTATACTTCCTTAATGTCGTGTAGGAAATACGTAGACAAAAAGGAGGTTATGTGATGGTAAGTATTGTTCTTGCTAGCCACGGGGACTTGGCTGCTGGAATCAAGCAGACGGGCTCGATGGTCTTTGGCGATCAGCCGTCTGTAGCCGTGGTCTCGCTCGAGCCGAGCATGGGCCCCGACGACTTCCGTGCCAAGGTCGAGGAAGCAATCGCTTCCTTCGAGGACCAGGAGCAGGTGCTCTTCCTCGTTGATCTGTGGGGCGGCACGCCGTTCAACCAGATCAGCGGGCTCATCGAGGGCCACGATTCCTGGGCTATCGTCACCGGTGTCAACCTGCCTATGCTCATCGAGGCATATTCGCAGCGCTTTGACGCAAAGAACACTGCACATGCGATCGCAAAACATCTCGCGACTGAGGCTAAGGCTGGCGTGCGCGTCAAGCCCGAGTCTCTGGAGCCCGAGGAGAAGAAGCCGGCTGCGGCCGCTGCTGCTCCTGCAGGCGCCATCCCTCCGGGAACGGTCATCGGCGACGGGCACATCAAGATTGCCCACGTCCGTATCGACACCCGTCTGCTGCATGGTCAGGTGGCCACCACGTGGACCAAGCAGATCAACCCCAACCGCATCATTGTGGTTTCCGACGGCGTTGCTCACGACGAGCTCCGCAAGACCATGATCGAGCAGGCTGCCCCTCCGGGAGTCCATGCCAACGTCGTGCCCATCAAGAAGATGGCCGAGGTCGTCAAGGACACGCGCTTTGGTGACACCAAGGCCATGCTGCTCTTTGAGAACCCGCAGGATCTGCTCAAGGCCATCGAGGCCGGCGTCGACATCAAGGAAGTCAACATCGGCTCCATGGCTCACTCCAAGGGCAAGGTCGTCGTCACCAACGCCGTCGCTATGGGCGATGACGATGTCAAGACTCTCGAGGCCCTCAAGGCCAAGGGCGTCAAGTTCGAGGTCCGCAAGGTTCCTTCGGATTCCTCCGAGGATCTCGACGCCATGTTGAAGAAAGCTAAGGCCGAACTGGCCGCTCAAGCATAGTAAAGGAGGGTCCGATACATGTCTGCAATCACTATTCTGCTTGTTGCGATTGTCGCGTTGCTTGCCGGTATGGAAGGCATTCTGGATGAGTTCCAGTTCCATCAGCCGCTCGTGGCATGCACGCTTATCGGTCTCGTAACCGGTCATCTTCAGGAGGGCATCCTCCTGGGCGGTTCGCTCCAGATGATGGCCCTTGGCTGGGCTAACGTCGGCGCCGCCGTCGCGCCTGACGCCGCTCTGGCCTCGGTCGCCTCTTCGATCATCATGGTGCTCGCCCTCAACGGCGGCGCTACCGATCCGTCGAAGGCCGTTACCGCCGCTATCGCCGTCGCTGTCCCGCTGTCGGTCGCTGGTCTGTTCCTGACCATGATCTGCCGTACCCTGGCTACCGCTATCGCTCACGCCATGGACGGTTGCGCCGAGAAGGGCGACTTCGCCGGCATCGAGCGTTGGCAGTACATTGCCATCCTTATGCAGGGCCTTCGTATCGCCATCCCGGCAGTGCTTCTGTGCATCATCCCGGCCGAGGCAGTTACCAACGCGCTTAACGCTATGCCCGACTGGCTGTCCGGCGGCATGGCTGTCGGCGGCGGCATGGTCGCTTCCGTCGGTTACGCCATGGTCATTAACATGATGGCCACCAAGGAGACCTGGCCGTTCTTCATCCTCGGCTTTGTCCTTGCTGCCATCCCTCAGCTCACGCTGATCGCCCTTGGCCTCATCGGCATCTCCCTTGCCCTTATCTACCTTGGCCTTAAGGATCTGGCCAAGCAGGGTGGCGGCATGGGCGGTGGCTCCGGCGACCCGCTCGGCGATATTCTGAACGATTACGAGTAGGAGGGGAGTGATACATATGGCAGAGAACAAGATTCAGCTCACCAAGGCTGACCGCAAGAAGGTTTGCTTCCGTCATCAGTTCCTTCAGGGCTCGTGGAACTACGAGCGTATGCAGAACGGCGGCTGGTGCTTCGCAATGATCCCTGCGATCAAGAAGCTCTACACCAGCAAGGATGACCAGATTGCCGCTCTTAAGCGCCACCTGGAGTTCTATAACACCCACCCCTATGTTTCCGCCCCCGTCATTGGCGTTACCCTCGCCCTCGAGGAGGAGCGCGCCAACGGTGCTCCGATCGACGACGTCGCCATCCAGGGCGTCAAGGTCGGTATGATGGGCCCGCTCGCCGGCGTCGGCGACCCTGCCTTCTGGTTCACCCTTCGCCCGATTCTGGGCGCTCTGGGCGCTTCCATGGCCCTGTCCGGCAGCATCGCCGGTCCGCTGCTGTTCTTCTTCGCGTGGAACATCATCCGTTACGCCTTCCTGTGGTACACGCAGGAGTTTGGCTACAAGGTCGGCTCCTCCATCGCCAAGGACCTCTCCGGCGGTCTGATGGGCAAGGTCACCGAGGGTGCTTCCATCCTGGGTATGTTCATCATCGGCGCCCTGGTCGAGCGCTGGGTGTCCATCTCCTTCACCCCGGTCGTCTCCAAGGTCACGCAGTCTGCTGGCGCCTTTATCGACTGGGCTAGCCTGCCCTCCGGCTCCGAGGGCGTCAAGGAAGCGCTGACGATGTACAACTCCATCGGTGCTACCGCCCTTGATCAGGTTAAGGTCACCACGCTTCAGGCTAACCTCGATCAGCTCATCCCCGGCCTTGCCGCTGTGTGCCTGACCCTGCTGGTCTGCAAGCTCCTCAAGAAGAAGGTCAGCCCGATCGTCATCATCCTGGCTCTCTTCGCCGTCGGCATCATCGGTCGCGTCTGCGGCTTCATGTAAGCACGCTTCGGCTTAAGACCGAGAGTTGCTAGGCAAGGGCTTTTGAGCCATTGAAACGGACCGCACCCGGTGGGTACACTGGATGCGGTCCGATTGTTTTATTTGGAGGGCGAGGCGCGCATGGCGCAATCTCAGAACAGCACGGTCGATCTGGCAACGCCGGCAACCTGCCTGATGGGGCTTACCAGCCACGGTAACGTGATGGTGGGCAATAAGGCGTTCGAGTATTACAACGAGCGCAATCCCGAGGATTATATTCAAATCCCGTGGGACGAGGTCGACTATATCGCCGCCGAGGTTTTGCGCGGCACCAAGAAGATCACGCGTTTTGCCATCTTCACCAAGGACAACGGTCACTTTACGTTCTCGACGCGCGACGACAAAGAGACGCTTCGTGCGGTCCGCAAGTACGTTGACGAGGATAAGCTCGTGCGTTCGCCCGACTTTATCGATGTGACGGCCAAGGGTGCCAAGAGCATCCCCTCCGTTATCAAAAACCTCTTCCACAAAGGCAACTAGCTCTTCACAAGTTGCGGTGAAATAGTTCCTAAATACGGCTTTAGATGCTTTAGGCAAGAACTATTCCACCGCAACTTCGAAGTCTAGTCATGCGACGTATGGCGATGCAGCAAATCTGCTACACTAGTACAACATGCCTCCGTAGCTCAGGGGATAGAGCACCGCTCTCCTAAAGCGGGTGTCGACGGTTCGAATCCGCCCGGGGGCACCAGAGGAATATCGAGCCCGGTACCGCTATGGTGCCGGGCTCTTCTGGTCTAAGGGCAGGATTCGGGCCGTCGGCACCCGCGTCACTCATTTCCCCGCGGGGGGAGTTTTCGAATCCGCCCGGGGGCACCAGAGGAATATCGAGCCCGGTACCGCTATGGTGC
>URGY01000040.1 GCA_900547505.1 uncultured Collinsella sp. | reverse complement strand
TACGAGATGCAGCGTAGTCTCGTGGGCTCGGAGATGTGTATAAGAGACAGCTCTGTCGCAGCGGCTCAAAAAACCGCCCGCCAACGAGCTCTAGCGTCGGCTAGCGCACACGCTCGATCTCGACGCCGCAGCTTGCCAGGGGAAGACCGACGGGCGCCCAAGGCTTATCGAGCTTAACACGCACGCCAAGCAGCAAGGGGTAACGACGTAGCAGCATCTGGGACACACCCTCGGCTGCAGCCTCGATGAGCTTAAACGTATGCTCGCGCAAATAACCATCGACATCGTGGCACACCGAGCCGTAATCAATAGAGGCATCCAGGTTATCGTGCTCCCCCGCCGCGCGCAGGTCGGCATAGAGTACCAAGGACACGACAAACTTCTGCCCCAGGGCGTTCTCCTCGGGATACACGCCGTGGTTGGCAAAGACCTCGAGACCGTCGATAGCAATGCGGTCGGCATGGCGCAGGTCGTCATAGCTCACATGGGGTACCGCCGTAGCAGCAGAAATGTCGCCCCTGCCACGACGGGCAAGCTCGGCACCCTCGGTCTTGGTTGCATTCTCGGGCAGCTTTTTGTTAGTCATCGCGATCGTCTCCTTCGTTTAGAACCCCGACTGCGCACACCAACTACACGCGAATCGACAGGTTCTTTTTATCATCGCTCCAGTTGCAGGCATTGCGCGCAGGGCATGCAAAGCAGGCGCGCGACGCTTTGTCGGCTGCATAAAGCAGACGCTCAAGCGGCTGGCTGTTCACGCGCAGCTTTCGATGGCCCAGGATGGCCGTCTTAATGGCTGCGGCATCTGCCGGCTCAAACGCCACGTCTTCGGGCATGCCGCCGAGAATCGCATCAGCGACGCGCTCGCTTGCAACATCATGGGATATACCCGATTCATACTGTTCATCTTTGCCGATATCGTGAAGAAGTGCCGTGGCATAGATGACCTCGCGGTCAAATCCGAGCTGCTCCTCAAGATTCTTGATCCACATAATGCGAGCGACATCGAGCAGATGGTCAATACCGTGGCGGCAGAAGATACGCCCCGATTCCAACTGTGCAATGTTGCCCAGGTGCCGCCGGAACAGGCCGTTGGCACAGATGTAATCGATACGAGGCATGGCACCAAAGGGGGCTAGGCCCGAAGCCATAAAGCCGCGACGCGGCGTCCCCTCATCGGTCTTCGATGCAAAGTCGTTGACGACTCTCATGGTTAGCGGTCCAGCATCCGAAAGAATCGCTCCTCGAGCGATGGATCGGTCTCAAAGACACCGCGACGAGCAAGCGTTACGGTCTTGGCACCGGGCTTTTGCACGCCGCGCATGGTCATGCACATATGCTCGGCTTCCATCAGTACAATCGCTCCTTGGGGAGCAAGATACTCCATGAGAGCATCGGCAACCTGCGCACACAGCTGCTCCTGCAGCTGCAGACGGCGGGCATAGACCTCAACCGTGCGGGCGAGCTTGGAAAGCCCTGCGACACGGCCGTTGGGGATATAGCCAATGGCAGCCTTGCCGTAAAACGGCAGCAGATGATGCTCGCACAGCGAGTAAAACGTAATGTCGCGCTCGATAACCAAATCGTTTGAAGCGACGGCAAAGGTTTTGGACAGGTGCTCCTCGGCACTCTGGTCCATACCGCCGGCGATCTCACCATACATACGGGCAACGCGAGCCGGGGTCTCCAGCAGGCCCTCACGAGTTGGGTCCTCGCCTATGCCCTCAAGCAACAGCTTAATGGCGGTCTCGACTTTTTCCTGATCGACCATCTGGGCCTCACTTTTCCGATTTTGCGTTCGCGCTATGGTACCACGCCCTCCGGCATCGGCCACAAGCTACATAGTATGGGTCGAATAGACCGGATCGTCCCGCCAAAGCTCCACGGCGTCGCAAAGCGTAACGTTCTCACGCTCGGCACGGGCACGCGTGGCGTTCATATCAATCACGCGCTGGTTGCTCGAGCCCCTAAAGCGCAACGAGATATCGTACAGGTCCTGAACAAACGGGCCGTCCACCAGCATGTCGAGGCAGGCAAGGATACGGTCCGTCACCTCGGTATGGTGACGACCGCCCGGCATAAGCTCCTCGAGCACGTCACCGGTAAAGCACCAAATGGTCTTCCCCGACTCCACAGGATAGGCCGCACGCACGCGTTCGATAAAGTCAACGAGACCCGCCTGATTCTCGGGTTCCATGGGCTCGCCACCCAGAATCGTCAGGCCATCAATAAAGGGATGGTCAAGACTGTCGATAATCTTGTCCTCGACGGCACGGTCGAACGGTTCACCCGCGGCAAAGTCCCACGCGACGGAGTTAAAGCAATTCTTGCACCCACGACGGCACCCACTCACAAACAGAGAAGTACGAACACCTTCCCCATCAGCAATGTCGAAATACTTAATGTTCGCGTAGTTCATAGGTAACTCTCCCGGGAGGCCGGGACATATCATCCCGTCCTCAAACATTCTCGGCCTGCGGCCTGCGAAACTGCGGGCGGGACGATATGTCCCGGCCTCATGCAAAGGTTAACTCAATGAACGAAGCGAACATCGAGCATAGGGTTCGAGGTCTAATAAAAACTTTGTTGCAGCTCAACCGTCATCGCAAATAAATCGCAGCTGCAGCTCGAATTATTTCCGCTAAGAACTTCGAGAAGTGAGCAGACCGCATGCTGCATCTCAACTACATCAACTTGGCTGAACCGAGAGGGCCGCTTGGGCTTTTGCTCGATATGAGTTCCGCACGCAAAGAAGGCCACTTAATGTGGCCTTCGTCTTGCGCAGGACTGTCCGAAATAGCGAGCAAATGCCCAAGCGGCCCTCTCGGTTCAGCCCCGGAGCGGTATTAGAGATGCAGCACGCGGTCGCGGATCTCCTCGGTTCGACCCTGGTTCCAGAATTGAGTACCGATGTAGCCGCACGTACGACGAGCGACGTTCATCTTCTCCTGATCGCGGTTGCCGCAGTTGGGGCACTCCCACACCAGTTTGCCATCATCCTCGACAATCTTGATCTCGCCATCGTAGCCGCACACCTGGCAGTAATCGCTCTTGGTGTTGAGCTCGGCGTACATGATGTTGTCGTAGATGTACTGCATCACGCGAATGACAGCCTTAAGGTTGTCCTGCATGTTAGGAACCTCGACGTAGGAGATGGCACCGCCCGGCGAAAGCTGCTGGAACATGCCCTCAAACTTGAGCTTATCGAAAGCATCAATCTCCTCGGACACATGGACGTGGTAGCTGTTGGTAATGTAGCCCTTGTCCGTCACACCCGGAATAATGCCAAAACGACGCTGCAGGCACTTGGCGAACTTGTAGGTCGTCGACTCAAGCGGGGTACCGTACAGCGAGAAGTCGATATCGCTTTCGGCCTTCCACTCGGCGCATTTGTCGTTCATGTGCTGCATGACGGCCATGGCAAACGGCGTGCCTTCCTTCTCGGTGTGACTGTGGCCCGTCATGTACTTGACGCACTCATACAGACCGGCATACCCCAGGCTGATGGTGGAATAGCCGCCCACGAGCAGTTTGTCGATCGTCTCGCCCTTCTTAAGGCGCGCCAGGGCGCCGTACTGCCACAGAATCGGTGCGGCATCCGAAAGCGTGCCCATCAGGCGCTCATGACGGCACAGCAGGGCACGATGGCACAGCTCAAGGCGCTCGTCGAAGATCTTCCAGAACTTGTCCATGTCCTGATGCGAGCTCAGTGCGACATCGGGCAAGTTGATGGTCACAACACCCTGGTTAAAGCGGCCATAGTACTTAGGTTTGGTCGGGTCATAGTTCAGCGCGTTGGCAACATTGTTAAAGCCGTTGCCCGAACGGTCGGGCGTCAGGAAGCTGCGGCAACCCATGCAGGTGTAGCAATCGCCATTGCCGGCGGTCTCACCCTTAGACAGCTTGAGCTCACGCATCTTCTTCTCGGAGATGTAGTCGGGCACCATGCGCTTGGCGGTGCACTTGGCAGCCAGCTGGGTCAGGTAGAAGTACGGGGAATTCTCGTGAACGTTATCGTCCTCGAGCACATAGATAAGCTTGGGGAATGCCGGGGTAATCCACACGCCGGCCTCGTTCTTAACGCCCTCGTAGCGCTGGCGAAGCGTCTCCTCCACGATCATGGCAAGGTCGTGCTTCTCCTGAGGCGTACGGGCCTCGTTAAGATACATAAAGACCGTCACGAACGGCGCCTGGCCATTCGTGGTCATAAGCGTCACGACCTGATACTGAATCGTCTGGACGCCGCGACGGATCTCGTCACGCAGACGGTCCTCAACGACCTCACGGACCTTCTCGGCAGACGCAGAGACGCCAAGCTCCTCGAGCTCGCGGGCAACCTCGACACGAATCTTCTGGCGGCTCACCTCGACAAACGGAGCCAGGTGGGTCAGCGAAATCGACTGACCGCCGTACTGGGAAGAGGCGACCTGCGCGATAATCTGCGTCGCGATATTGCAAGCAGTCGAGAAGCTGTGCGGCTTCTCGATCAGCGTGCCCGAGATAACGGTGCCGTTCTGGAGCATATCCTCCAGGTTCACCAGGTCGCAGTTATGCATGTGCTGGGCGAAGTAGTCCGAATCGTGGAAGTGAATCAGGCCCTCGTTGTGGGCATCCACGATCTCCTGGGGCAGCAGCACGCGCTGCGTCAGGTCCTTGGAAATCTCGCCGGCCATGTAGTCGCGCTGAACGGAGTTGACGGTCGGGTTCTTGTTGGAGTTCTCCTGCTTGACCTCTTCGTTATTGCACTCAATCAGCGACAGGATCTTGTCATCGGTCGTGTTCTTCTGGCGCTTCAGGCTCTGAACATAGCGATAGATGATGTAGTGGCGAGCGACCTCGTAGCAGTCGAGACGCATGATCTCGTCCTCGACCAGATCTTGGATCTCCTCGACCGATACGGTGTGACCGGCCTTCTCACATGCCTCGGCGACGTTTTGTGCCGCATAGATCACCTGGCGGTCGGTAAGGCGAGAGCCTTCCTCGACCTCCAAGTTTGCGGCGCGGATCGCATTGACGATCTTATCGATGTCAAAAGTAACCTCGGTGCCGCTGCGCTTGATGATCTTCATCCTCTTGCCTCTTTCGCATCGTAGCCTCATTGCGCTTCAGGGCCAAACGATGCCCGGCAGGGTTTGGCCCTGTCTTGCGGCGCCGTTGCGCAATCTGTGTTCTCGATAACCATAGGCCCTCATGCGGACAATCCTCGCAACCAATCCAGGGGCTCAAAGATCCATCCAAATGGGGCGAATAAGGTTCTCGCTCTCTGTCCGCCATCTATCATACGACAAAGAGGCATCTATATCCTGTATTCTTTTTTTAGGTCAAACACAACATATAGTGTTTCAGCAGGTCAAAGCAATTGGTTAATTTGCAGACGCATTAATTATGAGGGGCTCTTGGCAAGTCGGTAAAACGTTACCAACACGGCTACCTGCATGGCAGTTATAAAACCCCCTTGTCAAGCCGCTGACAAATCCTACCAAAACCAAGCCGCTCGCGCCAAAAGATTCCAAAAGATTATGCTTGACCAACATGTTGCGGTCGAATGCCGGCGCACGGAGCGACAGGACTGCACACGCTAGGAAGACTACAGCCCCGGCGCCCCGTCCGCCGGCATTCGATGGGCGGGGAGCTATTTCTTCTCTTCGCGAGCCATCATGCGACCGAGAGCCGCTGTAAAGGGATCGAGCAGCACACCGGCGACGCGGTTGACAGGTAACTTCATAGCCGTAAGCCTTTCAGGGTTATTGGTAGAAAGAGGGCCGCCGGCATATGTCGGCGGCCCCGTTAAAACATGATGTGCGGTAAAGCAACTACTCGAGCGGCTACTCCGCCTCGCCGCTGGCCGCCATCTTCTCGGCCTCAGCAAGCTGGGCCGGGGTGAGCTTGCGATATTTAATGGCGCCAAAGACGACACAAGCCGCACAGACGATCATGCCGGCGATGAACTTCTGGTCAATCGTTGCACCAAACGGCGACGTCACGGCCTCAAACACAATGGGAGACAGTGCCATGCCAAAGTTGATGCCGGCCATGCCAATGGCGAGGTTAAACGCACGTCCCTCGGGGGCAGAGTTGCCAGCGGCAAAATTGCCCTCCAGCGGCACGTAGGTCTCCTTGCCCAGCGCGACGACAAAGCCCGCAACGCACAGCACCATAAAGGCGGGCGCAATCAGCGTCAGGCCCAGGCCAACGAGCGTCACGCCCCACGCGATCGGCATGGCCAGGTTCTTAAACTTGGCAAACAGCGGACCGACCAAAAGACCAGCCGCAATACCGGCAACGGTCATAACGGTAGAGGCAAGACCGGCCTCCACGGTACCGCCAAAGCCGCGACCCACAACAAGCAGCGAAACGTTGGAGCTGAAGAGCTGGAACGTGAGTACGAACACAAAGCTCATGAGCGTGATAATCGCGACCTCTTTAGGCATATTGGCAAACACGTTGACCTTGCGCTTGGGCTCAAGATGACCCTCGGGAAGGCAAACAGCCTCGATCACGATGAAAATGATCATGATGAAGTACGCCGCATAGCTGTGGAACCACTCGGCAGAACCCAAGATGCCGGAAACCATCGTCCAGATAATGCCGCCCAGTGCAACAAAAGTGGAGTAGATGCCCATGACAAACGAGCGTTGCTTGCCGCCAAAGTAATCCGCGATAAGAGCGTCCGTTGAATTCTGCACGGCGCCGAGACCAAGGCCCATGACAGCAGAAGCCGCTAAGACCTGGCCGAGCGAGTCGTGGAACACCAGCACCGAGGCGCCTGCCAGCATCACGATAACGTGACCGACGAGCGTCGTCTTCTTCTTGGACACGCGAGAGGCAAGCTGTGAAGAGACGAGCATGGCGGACAGCGCCATCATCAACGGGATGATGCCGATGATCATCTGGACGGCAGCGATGTTTTCGTTGGGAAACGCCGCCGCGACAGAGGCCACGATGGGGACGGGCACCAACATGCCCATAATGCACATGGCGGCAGCATAAATGCCCACCAGGTACTTGATCTTGGTTTTATCCATGATCCATCCTTACACTTAGAGAAAAGGGTCGGAGCGGCCAGGCATCACCAGCGGCCGCCCCAAACACAGCACTATTAGTCGTTAAATCCGGTGAACACGGGTTCTCCGCTGTACACGAGCGCTTCCTCGACACCGTCGAGCACGCGACAGGCACCAGCGGCCATAGCCTCGAGCTCAAACTCGCCCGGATAGGCAGACACGGGGGCGATCCAAGAGCAGCATTCCTCAATCGAGGCAACGAGCTCCTTGCTGTGGACCATGCCGCCTCCGAGCAAGATGCCGTCGACATCGCCCTTCAGCACACAAGCCATCTCGCCAATCCACTTGCAAATTTGGTAGACCATTGCATCCCAGGCGCGAGCCGCAGCCTTATCGCCCGCAGCGGCGCGATCGCACACCTCGATGGCATCGGACGTACCCAAAAGGTCAACGAAGCCACCGGTCTTCATGCAATGGGCGCGGGCAACGTCGAGACCATGCTCTGCCGTATACTTCGCGACCTCGATCGCGGGAACCGATCCGCAGCGCGTCGGCGCCATGGGGCCCTCGCCGCCAACGATGTCGTTGCCGTCCACCATCTTGCCCTTAAGATGAGCCGAGATAGAGATGCCGCCGCCGATATGGCAAACAATGAAGTTGCACTCATCATAGGGGCGACCGAGCTTTGCCGCATGGCGGATGGCGGTCTCTTTGAGATTAAGGGCGTGCAGGTGCACGTTTCGATACACGCCCTTAATGCCCGTCATACGTGCGAGGTCGCACAGCTCGTCGGTATCGGGAGGATTCACCACAAAGGCGGGCTTGCCACATTTCACGGCAAATTCGTGGGCAATCTGGGGTCCCAGCTGCGCCGGGTGCCGAACGCCATTCGCACCGATGCGGGCATGCTCGAGCATAACCTCGTTGATGGCATACGTACCACCGGGCAGCGAAAGCAAGCCACCGCCGCGACCGACAAATGCATCAAAGTCCTCGAGCTTTAGGCCCGCCTCCCCCAGCGCTCCAAGAATCAGATCGCAGCGATACGGCATCTGAGCCGAAACCCCGTCGAACTGGGCAAGGTCCTTCGCATCGTGCGTAACGTTCTTACTGAGCTTGCACTCATCGCCCTCAAAAACGCCCACCTTCGTGGAAGTGGAACCTGGGTTGATGACCAGGATGCGCCAGGGAGTCTTTTTATCGGACATGCCTTAAGCCTCCTTAAGCGCCTGGGCGCGCACGCAGCTCATCACCACGTTGCCGACGATCTCATCGACGGGCGCAGAGCGCGAGCAATCGCACACGATCTTCTTGAAGCCCTGAAGCATGGGGCCGTAAGCATTGGCGCCGGTCAAATTCTGGATAATCTTGACGCCGATATTGCCCACGTTGATATCGGGCCAGATGACCACGTTGGCCTGGCCCGCAACAGCGGACTCACGATGAACCTTCTTGGCCGCAACCTTGGGGTTAATCGCCGAATCAAACTGGAACTCACCGTCGATGGCCAGGTCGGGACGGCGATCGTTGGCAATCTCGCGAGCACGACGCACCTTTTCGACAAGCTCATTGTCCATCGAACCGTCAGTTGAATGCGAAAGCAGCGCGCAACGGATATCCCATCCGGTCAGCGAGCGTACCGTTTCGCTCGACGAAATCGCGATCGAGGCAAGCTCCTCGCTCGTGGGGTCAACGCAAACGGCAGAATCGCCAAAAGCCAAAAGGCCACCTTCGCCGCCGTTCCAGTTGGGAATGTCGGCGATACCGCACGAGCTCACGGTGTCCACCCCGTCAGCAAGACCGACGATGGTCTGACCCGCCAGGATGATATCGCCCGTAGCGTTATCGATACCGGCGAACATAACGTCGACATCGCCGAGTACCTGCAAAATCAGGGCGCGCTCAAGCGGACGCGTCATACGGCGCGCAGCGCCCTTGGGCTTAAACTTGCAATCCGGATGAGAAAGGTAGCGCTCGCAACAAGCGGCGTTCGCCTCCTCGTCGGTCACATCGACAATCTCGATGCCGTCAAGGGAGATGCCGCGCTCATCGGCAAGCTCCTTGAGCTTACCGCCGTCGCCGACCAGCACACATTCGGCAAGATGCTCGGCGGCGATCTTTGCGACCGCCTGCATCATGGTCTCGTTTTCGCCCTCGGGAAAAGCAACGCGCATAGGCTTGGCGGCAGCCTGCTCGCGCAGGGTCTGCATCAGGTCCATGGCAGTTACTCCATCTCTTCGGCAGTGCGCTCGATAAGCTCGCCGATGGTCTTCATGACCATGACCTCGCGAACGGGAACCTCGGCATCGAGCTCGTTCTCGATCATGGACGTCAGAGCGATCATCTTCATCGAGCCCTTGCCCAGGGTCTCGAACGTCGTCTCGGGGGTCACATCGCCGTCATAGTTGTAGGCGGACTTGGCAAAATCGCAGATCTGCTGAGTGAGTTCTTCGTTCATGGCAAAGCCTTTCTAAGATAAAAAGAGGGGCGACCACGGCGGGCTGGAGACATGGGTCCCGCCGTGGCCTAAGAGAGGAATCGAATTGTTACAAGGGTGAAAACTTAGTCGTCAAGCTCGAACGTAAGCTCTTTGTAGCCCGGACGGTCGATGACCTTGGCATGGACGCCAACGGTCTCGCCCGCCATGAGTTTGGCGCGAATCTCGGGGGCCTTCTTCTTGGTAATGCCGTAGATGACGTAGGTGTACTGAGAACCCTCGTCGATATCGACGGCGCCGTAAGCGTACTTGCCATACTCCTTGAGGTAGGGCTTGTCGTTCTGCGGACCAGGCAGGGTAAAATCGATCAGATGGCCGTGACCGGAAACCTGGACCCAATCGGTCTTGTGGTAGCCGCAGGCATTGCAGGCAAGGTGAGGCGGAAACTCGACGGCTCCGCACTCGGGGCACTGGCGCGCCCAATAGATGCCCTCTTCAAGACCCGTGTAAAACTTCTTGACCACGGGCTCCATATCTTTGAGTTGCATGAGAATACTCCTTATGGGAAATCGAAAACCGCGGTCGACTACGCGACGGTACGAAGGATCTGGCAGCGCACGTTCTGAGAACCGCCAAAACCGCGCAGGAAAGCCGTCTCGGGAACCTTCTTCATCTGGGTTGCACCGGCGACGCCACGCATCTGCTTGACGGCCTCGACAATATCGGCGATGCCGGATGCGCCATGAGCGTGACCGAAGTTGCAACGGCCACCGTGCGGGTTGATGGGCTTATCGCCATCAAATGCAGTACGGCCGTCAATCGCATACTTCCAAGCCTCGCCGCGCGGGATATAGCCGCACTCCTCGGCCGAAACGATCTCAGAAGCCAGGAAGAAGTCGTTGCACATAAACAGATCAATTTCATCCGGGCTCACGCCAGTAAGGTCATAGACCTGCTTGGCGGCCACCTTGGTAGCCCAGTGCTCGTTATGGAGCAGACCGGCCTCGACCGCAGAGGCGCCCGTACCCAGAACCTCGATAGGTGCATACGGGACACCCATGGCCTTGGCCTTCTCCGTGGGCATTACGACAACAGCGGCGGCACCGTCGCACTTCTTCTCAAAGCCGGTAACGCGCAGGTACTGCGTAACGCGCGGGTTGTACATGCTCTTGAGATACTCGTCGGCGGTATCGAACCCAGCTGCCTTCGCGTCCTCCTCGACCGTGGTCTCGTACCAGGCAAGGGGATTCAGGACGGCACCGCGGCGAAGGCTCTTGGTAAGGCCGTTCAGGGCGTCATCGATCTGATCGGCGGTAAGGTCGTACTGCATCGAATACTCGTTGATCCAGTTGTCGAACGACACGCCAAAGGCGCCATCGAGCGGGCGACCATAAGCGCGGTCATAGATTTTATCGAGCGAGGGAATCATGACGTCGAGCGTAAAGTCCCGACGAATATGGGAGGGCATATGCTCAACGGGAAGCGTCGAAGCCAAATCGCAGGCACCCGTAAGGACAACATCGTAGGCACCGGAGGCGACTGCCATCACGGCCTGCTCAAGGGCGACGTAGCCCGTGCAGCAAGCCTCGGAATGATGGACAGAGCCCTTGGCACGAACGCCAAACCAATCGGCAACCTGCATGTTTGGGGTAATGCAATCGCCAACGAGATACGGATTGGCGCTGCCGTGATAGAAAAAGTCGATATCGCGGGGCTCAAGACCGGCATCGGCAATTGCCTCGAGGGCCGCATAGCCAAACGCCTCGCCCTCGCCAATGCCCTGGGTCTCGGGATGCTCCTCAAAATCCTTGAACGGGGTGCAGCCTACGCCTACAATCGAGACGCTGCGCATGTTCTTTCCGAGCGTAACCACTGAATATCACATCCTAATCATGTGAAGGTGTACGGAATGATGGCGCAGTCCAGCCGCGAGCGAAGGTGAGAGAGCGCTCGCGGCTTTTCTGTGCCGTCACACGTTGAACTACTGCAGTGGTTCTTTTGAACGTAGCTTTAGTTTACGAGGGGTTAAACGAGACGCGTGAGACAAAAAGCCCCGATATGTCCCATCATATGGGATATATCGGGGCTAGGCGTTCCAAATAGCAGATAAATGGCCATACTTAAATCGATTTATAGGGCCGGATTGTTCTGAATCCGCAACCTATGCAACCGTTCATCCCTAAAAATCAGCCGTTCACCCGAGCGGGTTTTCAAAATCGGGGATGCGTGGGTGCCAGTGGCGCGACGCATCGTCGACAAACAGCGGCGCATAGAACATGCGATTGAGCGCGGCAGCAACGGTGCGCGCCTCCAAATCGGGACGGACCTCGAGCCAATACTGGACAAGGTTGTGATGTCCTGCGAGCGCAAAGGCCAGATACAGGTCAAAATCGGTCTCGTCAGAAAACGTTGAGCGCAAACGGTCGCGAAAATACTCATGCATAAAAATCGTAGCCTTATGCGTGAACACGGGGTCCCCGTTTTCACTGTTGAGCGCGAGCACCTTCGAACGATTGCGCTGCAAGATCTCCATACGCTTGATCATCGTCGGCGTCGGATCGAGCTGAGCGTCACCAAAGCGCGCCTCAAGGGCAACGTCGTTAATATCTTGCATGTTCTGGAGCAGATCGTCCTCAAATCGCTTAACAACGTCGTCAACAGAACGATAGCAGCGGTAAAACGTCGATTTCGAGGTGTGCGCGAGCCTCAGCACATCGGTCACCTTGATCGCCTGTACCGGCGTCGTCCCCATAAGCTCAAAAACGGCATCCTCGATGCGGGCGCTGATATCGTTCTTTGCATCTAGCGGCATAACAGTCTCCCCTGTTGGCAATCAGCCCTATCCTACATGAAAGATATGCTCTTTGAGGACAATTTGGGGCACGAAACGCGCTGCGCACGAGATGACGCTGCCATCGTATTCGGCGAACGAAACCTTCCAGCCGTCAGGCAGTCCGTCCTTGCCGGGATCAACCGAAAAACCGCTCCCCTGCGCTTTGAGAACGGCTTCGATGCGTGTCCATACCTGACACATGCGACGGCAACGTTCCCGCCGATTGCCCACCGCGTCAATCCATGCACGCTCCTCGGTAGTTGCCATTCGACTAACCGCCAGGGGCGATACCTCATCCATCGACTCAATATCTACGCCTATAGGTCCTCCAGATAACTGCGCGGCCTCAGAAACAGCAAGAACGACCGTACCGGCGGCATGCGAAATCGAGATGGAGGGGGCGTTAGCGTCAGCAAGTTCAGGTTTGCCAAATGAAGAGCGCACAAGCTGCGTATCCTCGTAGACACCCAAAACGTCACGAAGAAGCGCACCCACACCGGCAGCCTCTCGGCGAGCAGAAATCGGAAGGTCATCGTTTAGGGCGCGAGCTGTCTCTTATACACATCTCCGAGCCCACGAGACTACGCTGCATCTCGT
>URGY01000039.1 GCA_900547505.1 uncultured Collinsella sp. | reverse complement strand
ACGAGATGCAGCGTAGTCTCGTGGGCTCGGAGATGTGTATAAGAGACAGACTTACCACTGCCCGTACCGCCAATAATGCCGAGCGTCTTGCCCAGCGGGAGCTCCAGGGTCACATCGTTGACGGCGTTGGCAGCGCCGGCGCCAAAGGAGAAGCTCGCATGGCTCAAGCTCAGCGCAGGAACTGGAGCGACATTGCCCGGCCTGGGCAGCGCAACCGACTGATTGCCCTCGTCGGTGATGCTCGGCTCGCAGTTGAGCACCTCGTTGATACGCGAAGCACTCGCGCTCGCCTTGGTAAAGACCACGACCAGGTTGGCGACGTACACGATGGAGGTCAGGGTCTGCGTCATGTAGTTCACAAACGCCATGACCTGGCCCTGCGTAAGCTCGCCCACGCTGACCTGGATGCCGCCCACCCACAGGATGGCGCACACGCCCAGGTTCATCACCAAAAACGTGACGGGGTTGAGAATCGACGAGAGCTTGCCCACCGCGATGGCAGTATTGGCCTGGTCGTCGGCGGCCTGCGCAAAGCGCTCGCGCTCGTGATCTTCGCGCACGAAGGCGCGAACCACGCGGGCGCCCGAAAGGCCCTCGCGGCAGATAAGCGCGATGCGGTCGAGCTTTGCCTGCAGCTGCTTGTAGTACGGAATGCAGCGCGCCATGACAACCCAGAACACCAGGCCAATGGCGGGCGTGCAGATCAAAAAGATGATGCCGAGCTTAAGGTCGATGGCAAGGGCCGCGCACATGGAGCCCACCGCTAGAAAGGGCCAGCGGATGAGCATGCGCACGCCCAGCGCCACAGCGAGCTGGACCTGGTTAACGTCGTTGGTGATGCGGGTGATGAGCGACGGCGTGCCAAAGCGGTCGAGCTCAGCATAGCTCAGCTTGTTGATGTGCTCGTAGAGCGCGCCGCGAATGTCGGTGCCCATGCCCTGCGATGTCAGCGCCGCCATCTTTTGGCAGACGAGCGTAAACGAGATGCCGATCACGGCCATAGCGCCAAGCACCATGCCGTAGTGGACGACAGCGTTCACATCGTGTGCGCCAATACCCTTATCGATCATCTGGGCAATCACCAGCGGCGTCAGCAGGTCAAAGATCACTTCGATCAGCTTACACGCAGGGCCGATCACCATATACCGGCGAAACTTACCACCAAAACGCCTAAGCAGCTCAATCATAAAAAGGCGCTCCCTATCATCATTCACACTCAATTCGAATCATGATAGTACGGTGAGCCCAAAAGACGAGTAAACAACTCGCCATTTCTAATGGGATTCGGTTTCCAAAGAAGCGGAGAGGCACGCGCACGCCCGATCAATGGCGGGCAAACCGCCTGATATACTTACATTAGTGCTACCAAGTTAGTCGCCGACCCTTGAAATGAGGTGCCGAGATGAACGACATTCTCGCAAGAAGAGCAAGACGAGCAACCATGGGCATCGCCCTTTCCGCGGCACTTGTCGCGGGAATCGCCCCCGTAACGGCGATCGCGGCAGAAACCAGTTCCCCCACCGGCGCAGTTGCCTTGCAGACGGAAGACGCGGCCGCCGCAAAAGAAAAAGCGTATGCAGCCATGCAGGAAGCGCTCAAAAAACTCGAGGCCGCAAAAAAACGCCGCAAGTCCCGAGAAAATTGCGGAAATCGATGATGACATTGCCAGTTTTCAAGAGATCCACGACATGGTGGTGACGGAAGCCGCCAAACGGAGGGAACCCCTGCCCGCCATGCAAGCGAACGTCGATGCAGCCCAAGCCAAATACGATGAGGCCCACAACCGGACAAGCGGCCTTCAGGCAGAATTAGATAAGGTACTCAAGGAGCTCGGCGACGAGGCGCCCAGCACAGCTATTAAGGAGCAAATAAAGCAGTTGCGCAGTGAGATCATGTCGGCAGAAAGGCGAGAAGAATCTTGTGAAGATGATCTTCACCGCTACCAACGCCGGCTCGAAAGCCAGGAAAAACAGGTTCAGTATTTCGAAAGTGAGGCAGAGGAAGCTAAAACCCACATCGACGAGGACATTGCCAAGCGAAATGCGCTCCTCGGCGATTTGGAAAAGGCGCAAGCGGCCTATGACGACGCCTGCAAGGCATACGAAGAGGCGAAAGCCGCGGCAGACAAGGCCGCCTCGCCCGAGATAACGAAACCGTCCGAGACGACGCCTCCCTCCAACTCGGCGCAACCGGCCGAGGCAACACAGCCCGCCAGCTCGCCCGCGACCGGCAAAAATACCCCGCCAAGCTCCACCAAGCAGGCGAACTCGAGCAGCGGCAAGCAAGCAGATACGACCGCCGGCAAGCTCGCGAACACGGGCGACGCAGCGCCGAGCGCAATCGCACTCGCAGGAATCGCCGCCGCAGGCCTCGGAATAACCGCCACGGGTGTACGCCGCCTCAAGAACTCAAAATAGCCGCCAGAGCATACCATCTTCGCCAATCCACAAACCCAGAGACAAAAGAGGCCCGTTTCCCCAACCTAGGGAAACGGGCCTCTTTACTTGTAAAAACAAATGGTAATGCCACTGTCTCTTGAAGCACATCGCCACCGCGCTCCAAACAACGCCAACGAGCAGCATTCCTTAAGGGATAGATTTAATTAGATAAACGCGCCTTTACGGGTGATTTTTGGACGACGGGGCCCGGCCGGCGGTGAGGTGTTTGGTAGTCGAGCGATCCCGCAGGCGAAGCCGAGGACCAGCGAGACACCAAACACCTCGCCGCCGGCACCGGGACCGCATCGCGGCACCAAAAAAGCGCCCGTGCGCTCGATGGATTCGGATGCCCGACAGAGGCTCCTTATGGCTGCTTCCTTCCGGACCTGACCAGATTCGGAACATGTCGTCATCCGAACCCATCGAACGCGCTAGGCGCTCGGTATATCTTACCCGCTCCCGCCCGATGGGGCAAGACAGCTAATTTGGGACGGGGCTTTTTTGACTACTTTTTGACTGGTGGGGCATCAGGGTGGCGAAAGTAGTCAAGGAAGCCCCGTCCTAAATAGACTGATCTGGTGCTGTGCCACGAAAAGGGCCTATCTACTACGTTTTGGTCACAGGGGTCGACCATAGCCGACTTTTTCGAAAATCGGCAAGCTCTCTACCTGCGGTTTTAATTTCCCAAATTCCGGGATGGTCGAGGATGGCCGGTTTAACGTAGTAGATTGCCACATTTCATGGCAGACGGTCCGACCCAAGGCACAAGGCGGCCAGCCTCGGTTGGCCATTCTTGATGTTGCGGTGGAATACGGACTGAATTGGCCCCTTAAAGGCAAAAACACTCCGTATTCCACCGCAACTTATAGGGAGATAGGCCTTAGAGGCGGGCGAGGTCGTAGGATTGGGCGGCTGCTTCACCGGCGCAGATGAGGTTGGTTGTGGCTTCTTGTGGATCGAGTGCCTGCTCCAGGTCCATGGGCTTGCGGCAAATCGGCAAAACCAAGTCAATACCCTGCTCACACACCGCATCCAGGTTGACGGCGCGACCACCCACGACAGCGATCACCGGCTTGCCATATCGCTTGGCGCGGCGAGCCACACCCACCGGCGCCTTACCGGCGGCGGACTGCTCATCCATATTGCCCTCACCCGTTATGACCAGGTCGACATCACGCATGCGTTCGTCAAACCCAATCAGATCGAGCACCGTCTCCACGCCCGAGCGTAGCTCCGCACCGAGCGCCAGTAACGCCGCGCCCAAGCCACCGGCAGCGCCCGCGCCGGGCACGCCGAGCACCGAGCCAAACGTCCGTGTGCCCTCGGGCGTGCGCAACAAACCCTGGGCTCGAGCTCCGGCAATCGCAGCGTCGAGCAAGCGACCGTAGCCGACCATCCAACTGTCGTACCCGTGAAGCGCCTCGGCATCATCCGCCGGCAGACCCTTCTGTCCGCCGAACACCGCAAGCGCACCGCGGCGCCCCACGAGTGGGTTCTCGACATCAGAAAGCACCACGACACGCGCGCCGTTCAGCGCCCGAAGCGCTGGCGCCAAATCAACGCTCGCCACGTGTTCAAGGCCCGCAAGACCGGGGGCGACATCGCAGCCCTGATCATCGACCACACGCGCGCCCAGCGCCTGCAGCATGCCGGCGCCACCGTCGTTGGTGGCACTGCCACCCAAGCCAATATAGATAGTCTTTGCGCCTGCGCGAACCGCATGGATCATAAGCTCACCCACGCCATAGGTCGAAGCCGCCAACGCCGCCGACTCCGTACAGGGTGAATACCCAATACCCGCCGCCTCGGCCATCTCAATTACAGCCGACTCGTGCTCGCCGTCCACCAGCATCCGGGCAGACACGCGGTCGCCCAAGGGGCCTGCGACCTCGCAGGTTGAGAGCTCGCCACCGCACGCGGCAACGGCATCGAGCGTTCCCTCGCCACCATCTGCCAGCGGCAATGCGCGCACCTCGGCATCGGGCCAAACGCGGCGCACGCCCTCGGCAACCGCCGCCTCCGCCTGCGCGCTCGAAACGCTGCCCTTAAAGGAGTCGATCGCCAACAGCACACGGCGGGGTCGGCGGCACGCAGGACCAAAGTCAACCGCCGTGCCAGCATCCTCACCGGCACCTGCAAGCGCTGCGGCGTGAGCGGCGTGTGCTTCAAGATCGGCCCCACAACCGCAATCAGCGCCGCCCGCTCCGCGCAGACCGCCAAAATAGCTACTCAGCAGCTCGCGGCATTCAGCCGCCAGGACCCCAGCCGTCACGTTAAACCGATGATTCAGGCGCGAGTCGGCATTCAAATCGTATAGGGATCCCAACGCGCCCGCCTTGGCGTCGCTTACGCCATACACGCAGCGCCCCACGCGCGCGTTAACCATAAGGCCTGCGCACATGCAGCAGGGTTCCAACGTCACATAGACCGTACAGTCGGAAAGGCGCCAGCGGCCAAGCGCCTGGGCAGCGGCGCACACGGCCGCAAACTCGGCATGAGCCGAAGGGTCCTGGTCGAGTTCGCGACGATTATGCGCCCGCGCGACGATCTCACCGTCGCGCACCACTACGGCTCCGATGGGCACCTCGCCCACCGCCGCGGCGGCGCGCGCCTCGGCCAGTGCCTCGCGCATGAACTTCTCGTCGATTTCGGTGATCGTCATCGTTCGCCTTCCCTGTTGCAAATTCAAAACGATGCTATCATTACGACTCACGGAGAGATGGCAGAGCGGTTGAATGCGGCGGTCTTGAAAACCGTTGAGCGCGAGAGCGTTCCGGGGGTTCGAATCCCCCTCTCTCCGCCACTTTAGTGATTCACCGGTGTCATGGTCCGCTCAAACAGCGCATCGACCACGTCGGCTATCTCAGGTCGACGCTCAAGATCGTGGCCCGATTCCCACCATATCGTGAAAAGTCGAATAATACCGCCGGCGACAAACTCAGACGTCGTCTCGAGTGACACGGGGGCCAGGGCATCCTCGGCAAGCACGTTCATCACACGCTCGCGGATGGAGCGGGCAATGCGGTCGCAAATAACGTTGGTCAACATACCCGACATGCTGCTTGCCAAGATGTTATCCATGAGCCGCTCGTGCGCCAGAATCAAATCCATGGCATCGTCCAAAATCGCGTGTCGAAGCGCGCGCACGTCCTCGGCAGACACCGCGCCGGCCTCATCGGGCTGTTTTTGCGGCAAGCCCGACATGAGTTCATCGATATAAAAGGCAAAGTAATCGTTCTTGTCGCGAAAGTGCTTGTAGAACGTCGTGCGGCGAATCATGGCGCGGTCGCACAGCATGGCAACCGTCAGGTCCTCAAAACAATGCTCCTCGAGAAGCTCGGTGAAGGCATCGAACAGGGCGCGGTAGGTTTTCTTAATGCGAAGGTCCACTGGTATCGCCATCCTCGGGGCAAAGACAACACTCGTCAATCTGTCGCATATCTTACACCTGTACCCCGCGTGCTTTGTCCCGGTGCCAACCCCGCCGAAAACACAACGCTTACCGGAAAGTTCGGCACGGTAAAACGTTGCGGGTATACTAGTAGCGTTATACCAACGGCAGCTGGCGCATGCCGCCGCGGCCATTCGAAACGGAGACATCATGATTACCGTCATCATCGGCATCGTTGTTGTCATTGTGATTGTCTGCGCCATCGCCGGCATCTACAACAACATGGTCACCAAGCGTAACCGCATCGATAACGCCTGGCAGAACATCGATACGCAGCTGCAGCGCCGCAACGACCTGATCCCCAACCTGGTCGAGACCGTCAAGGGCTACGCCAAGCACGAGCAGGAGACGCTCTCCGCCGTAATCAGCGCGCGTAACACCGCCGTCAAGGCCACCACGCCCGAGGCCAAGATGGAAGCCGACAACGTGCTGACCGGCGCGCTGCGTCAGCTCTTCGCCGTAGCCGAGGCCTATCCCGATCTTAAGGCAAACACCAACTTTACGCAGCTGCAGGCATCGCTCGAGGATACCGAGAACAAGATTAGCTACGCACGCCAGAGCTACAACGATTGCGTGCTCAGCTACAATAACGCCATTCAGACGTTCCCGGCTGTCATCTTTGCCGGCATCTTCCAGTTTAAGGAGCGCCAGGGCTTCGAGGCCGCCGAAGCAGCCCGCCAGGCCCCGACCGTCAAGTTCTAGTAGTTTGACAGCGCATCCTTAATCGGCTAAATGCATAAACCTCCCCGTCGAATGCATACTTCGACGGGGAGGTTTCCTTTTTCGCGAAGGTCCCCCTCTAAGCGCCGTGCATTTTTAGGAGTATTCAACATAACCAAGGGCTTCGGGCGCCACGATAAATGCCAAAGAGCGCGAATATCCCTGCAAATCAAACGCTGCCAGCCCATAACCCCGCCCATCATCCGTAGAGAACATCGATAACTCCCGATTTTTTGCCCGAGATCGGTATGCAGGGGTCTTCGATTGCAGAATACTCGCAAAAATGCACGTCGCCACCACCCCCACATGGCGCGAACCAAAACAAAAGCGCGGCCTAAAAGGCCACGCACCATCTTTAATTCAGATTAATTATTGTTCGTTGTGACATCGCCGAGCCCGCAGGGCGGAGAGCAAGCTCCCTCCCGGCGCACTCCGCAGGACGCAAGAAGCCCTCGCCGCACGAAGTGCGCAGCGAGGGCTTCTTGCATGTCCGAGGACGCGCCGGGAGGGAGCTTACTCTCTGCCCGGACAGGAAAGGCTAATTACGCGACGGTGTAAACCCAGTTGTGCTTATCCTCGACAGCACCAGACTGGATACCAGTCAGAGTCTCGCGGAGCTTCTTCATCACAGGGCCGATCTCGGTGTAGCCAGCCGGGAAGGTCACGGTCTCGTCGGCGCCGTAAACCTTGTTGTCGATCTCGCCAACCGGGGAGATGACGGCAGCGGTGCCGCACAGGCCGCACTCGACAAAGGTACCGGCCTTGACCTCGGCCCACTCGACGGGACGCTGGTCAACGGTCATGCCCAGGTCCTGAGCAACCTGAACAAGCGAACGACGGGTGATAGAGGGCAGGATGGAGTCGGTGTGCGACTGCGGGACGACAAGCGTGCCGTCCTCCTTCACGAACAGGACGTTGGCGCCGCCGGTCTCCTCGACATAGGTGCGGGACTCGGAGTCGAGATACAGGTTCTCGGCATAGCCCTCGCGATGGGCCTCCATCGTGGGCTTGAGAGACATGGCGTAGTTGAGGCCGGCCTTGATGTTGCCGGTGCCGTGCGGCGCGGCGCGGTCGTACTCGGAAACGCGCAGCTTGACGGGCTTGAGGCCACCCTTAAAGTACGGACCGACCGGGGTCACGAGAATGCGAAACGTGTACTCAGGAGCGGGAGCCACGCCGATCACGTCACCGGAGCCGATCATAAACGGACGCACGTACAGGGTCGCACCGGAACCGAAGGGCGGAACCCAGGCGGCGTTGGCAGAAACGACCTGCTTGACGGCCTCAACGAACTTGTCCTTGGGGAACGGGGGCATCTCGAGGCGCTGCGCAGAGTTGTACATGCGCTCGGCGTTCATGTCGGGACGGAAGCAGACGATGCTGCCGTCCTCGGCGGTGTAAGCCTTCAGGCCCTCAAAGACCTCCTGGCAGTAATGGAAGATGCCGCCGCACTCGGAGACATGCAGGGTGTGGTCGGTGGTCAGGCCACCCTCGTCCCACTCGCCGTCCTTCCAATGGGCCTCGTAGCTGTAATCGGTCTTCATGTAGCCAAAGCCGAGGCTACCCCAATCGATATCCTTCTTCTCGACAGTCATATGTCGCTCCTTACATACACAGTTGCATACTCGCGAACCCGCACGCAAGGACCGAGGCCGACCGCGTCGCAACGTCGCATACCCGGAGCGTAGAGCCGGGCGGGACACGCGGGCAGCATCAAAGCCGATGGCGCGTCGATTCGCATGCAGGTGATTGTACTCCCCGCACGCCTTAGATAAAACGTTTTTCTTTAACTAAGTAAAGTATTTTCATTTGCCTTCTACACAAAAGGCCCGCCATCGAATCCGATGACGGGCCTTGGAATTAACGTCCGAAAACAAGCTCGGACTAGGCGTTCTTTTTACCGAGCTTAGCCTTAACCAGACCGACCACGGTCGGGATGATCGACACGGCGACAATGCCCACGATCAGCAGCTCAAAGTGCTCCTGCACAAACGGAATGCCACCAAAGAAGTAACCAAGCAGCGTAAAGACCGTCGACCAGGTAATGCCACCCAGCACGTTAAAGATGACAAAGTTGCGCCAGTGCATACCGCCCATGCCGGCGATAAAAGGCACAAAGGTGCGGATGAACGGGAAGAAGCGACCGAGGAAGATGGCTAGATGGCCCCACTTATCCAAGAAATCCTCGGACTTTTTGATGCGCTCGGGCGTCATGGCCTTTACCTTGCCCGAGGCGATGATCTTGCGGCCAAAGAAGTGGCCGATCATAAAGTTGCACTGATCGCCCAGGATGGCTGCGGCCCATGCGGTGGCCAGAAGCGCCACGATGTTAAAGCCGCCGTTATGGGCAAAGAAGCCCGAGGCAAACAGCAGTGAGTCGCCGGGAAGGAACGGGAAGAACACCACGCCCGTCTCGATAAAGATGATCAGGAACACGCAGCCGTAGGCCATGAGCGGGCCGGCGGCGATCCAGCTGGCAATCGCAGTGCGCGGATCCTTAAGCAGCTCGGCGATAAAATTGATGAATCCCATGAAGTAAAACCTCTCAGTTGTGGGCGCGGACACGTCCAAGTTGACCAGTATACGGTTGCGGCGCGAGCACGGGCCAAACCCCTCAAAAGTCTTACTTCATTACCAGCAAGTTTGCATAACTGACACCTGTCGCCCAAAGCAAAGCAAGATTGGCCTTCCTAATCCCTAGCGAATCGCTATACTTTATTGAATCGCATTATCGCGGCGCTAAGGGAGGGCGGCCGGTGAGCTTTATCAACACCATTCGCGAGGATATCAAGACCGTCCAGGCGCAGGACCCTGCCGCGCAAAATGGCCTGGTCATCTTCCTGTCCTACCCCGGCCTGCATGCCAAGTGGAATCATGTGCCCGAGCACTGGCTGTGGGAACACGGCCATCGATCGCTTGCCCGTGTGCTCTCGCAGTTAACCCGCCATATCACCGGCGTCGAGATTCATCCCGCCGCGCAGATCGGCAAGCACTTCTTTATCGACCACGCCATGGGCGTCGTTATTGGCGAGACTACCATCGTGGGTGACAACTGCGTGCTCTACCAGGGCGTCACGCTCGGCGGCACCGGCAACGAGACCGGCAAACGCCACCCCACCCTGGGCAACAATGTCACCGTGGGCACGGGCGCCAAGGTGCTTGGCAACATCCACATTGGCAACAACGTCAAGATCGGCGGCAACTCGGTCGTCGTCAAGGACGTGCCCGACAACTGCACCGTCGTGGGCGTGCCCGGGCGCATCATCAAGCGCAACGGCTGCCGCGTGTTCGAGGAGAGCTTCGACGCCAAGCAGCATCGCGAGTACATGCCCGACGATGCCGCCGAGCAGAGCGCCCTCAACCGTCAGGGCATCACCGAAAACGCCCGTCGCGTCAAGGAACTCGAGCAAGAGGTGGCCGAGCTCAAGGCCCTCGTCGCCAAGTTCGTGGACGGGCGCTAGGGCCGCGGGCAACCGTCACAGCATGAACGCCAACACAAAAGGCGCGCCGGGGAATCCGCCCCCGACGCGCCTTCTTTTCGATGTGACATGCGGGGCTGCCCCTTTGTCACCTTATGCGAACTGGCTTAGGTAGAGGTCGGCATAAGCGCCTTCGGCAGCCAGCAGCTCCTTGTGCGTACCCTGCTCGATGATATTGCCGTGATCCATGACCAGGATGAGGTCGGCATCGACGATCGTCGATAGACGGTGCGCGATCACAAAGCTCGTGCGCCCGCGCATGAGCGCGTCCATGGCGCGGCCGATGGCGAGCTCGGTGCGCGTGTCCACGCTCGATGTCGCCTCGTCCAGGATGAGGATCGCCGGGTTGTTGAGCAGCACGCGCGCAATGGTCAGCAGCTGACGTTGGCCCTGGCTGATGCTCTCGGCATCGTTAGCCACACGCGTGTCGTAGCCCTGCGGCATAGTGCGCACAAAGAAGTCGACCTGTGCGGCGCGTGCGGCCGCGACAATCTCCTCGCGCGTCGCCTCGGGACAGCCGTAGGCGATGTTCTCGGCAATGGTGCCATCAAATAGCCAGGCGTCCTGCAGTACCATGCCAAACTGCTGGCGCAGCTCGCCGCGGTCCATGCGGCTCGTGTCCACGCCGTCGAGGGTAATGCGGCCGCCGTCGATCTCGTAAAAGCGCATGAGCAGGTTGATGAGCGTGGTCTTACCCGCGCCCGTGGTTCCCACCACGGCGATCTTCTGACCCGGCTCGGCGGTAAACGACACGTCTCGCATAAGCGGCTTGTCGGGCGAATAGCCAAAGCGCACATGCTCAAAAGCGATGCGGCCCTCCACCTTGCCCGGCAGCTTGGCGGCGGCCACCGGCAACGGATCGGCCTCCATCTCGGGCTCGTCGAGCAGGTCGAACACGCGCTCGGCGCTCGCCAGCGCGCTCTGCAGCGAGTTAAAGGTAAACGACAGCTGCGTCATGGGCTCGGACGCCTCGTAGATAAACTGGAAGAACGCCTGGAACACGCCGACGGTCATATGCCCGGCAACCAGCATGCTGCAGCCCACCAGCGCGATCACGATCTGCGCCAAACGGCCGATAAAGCGCACCGCGGGGCCGACGGCGTTAATCATAAAGTCGGCCTTGGTGCTCACGCGCGCCAGCTCCTTCGAAGCCTCGTGTACCTCGGCAGAGCTCTGGAACTCGCGGTTAAACGCACGGATCACCAGACGGCCCGAGTAGCCCTCCTCGACCGCGCTCGTAATCTTGGACACCCACTCCTGGCGCTCACCCGTCACATCGTGCGTGCGGCGCGACACGACCTTCGTCACCAGCAGCGAAAGCGCCGTAAAGAACAAAAAGACGAGCGTGAGCGGCACGCTAAACACGAACATCACGCTCACGGCGCCCACCACGGTACCGATCGACACCAGAAGCTGCAGCAGGCCGCGCTGCATGCTCTCGGACATCTTGTCCAAGTCGTTGGTCGCACGGCTGACGACCTCGCCGGGACGATGCGCGTCAAAGTAGGCAAGCGGCAGACGGTTGAGCTTTTGTGCGATGCGGTTGCGCAGGCGCAGGTTGAGGCGCTCGGCAACACTCGACATCAAAAAGCTCTGGAGTGCGTAGAACGAGGCGGCGGCGGTCCAGATCATAAAGTAGATAAAGATGGTCCTGCCGCAGTTCTCCCAGGTAATGCTGAAGGTGGTGTTGTTGGCAAACGCCAGCTTCATGTGCCCCCACAGCTCATCGATCACGCGGGCGCTGTAAGCCGGCGCCGCGGTGTTAAAGATGGCATAGAACACGATACTCGCGAACACGATATAGAAGCGCCAATGGTCGCCGGCGGCCTCGCTCCACAGGCGACGCACCGTCGCCCAGGTGTCGCGGGGCGTCTCGTCCTCGTCCTCGTCGTCAACGTCGCGCATGCGCTCCGCCTCGGCGCGGGCGCGCTCGTCCTCGGCGCGCTCATTTTCCTCGTAGAGTGCCTGGCGGCGAGCCTCGCGCTCCGCCGCTGCCTTGGCGTCTTCCTCCAGGTCGGGCGTGGCGCCCGTCTCCTCGACTGTCTCTGCAGCCGCGACGTCATCGGCGATGCTCCGCTTCTTGAGCTCCTCGGTCATGCTACTCACCTCCCTTCATCTGCGATTCCGCGATAGCGCGGTACACCTCGCAGGTTTCCATGAGCTCGTCGTGCGTGCCTAGGCCCACGACCTCGCCGTCTTTGAGCACCACGATCTGATCGGCATGCAAAATAGTCGAGATGCGCTGGGCGATGATGAGCACCGCGGCATCGCGCGTCTCGTCCTGTAGCGCATGGCGCAGTGCCGCATCGGTCTTAAAGTCCAGAGCCGAAAAACTGTCGTCGAAGATATACAGGTCGGCATGCTTCATGAGTGCGCGGGCAATCGCCAGGCGCTGGCGCTGACCACCCGAGAAGTTTGTGCCGCCCTGGGCCACCGGCGTATCGAGCCCCTGGGGCTGGTCGAGCACAAAGGTGCTCTGGGCAACCTCCAGCGCATGGAGCATGTCAGCCTCGGTCGCGCCCTCGTTACCAAACCGCAGGTTGCTCGCCACCGTACCCGAGAACAGCCATGCCTTCTGCGGCACATAGGCGATACGCCCGCGGATATCGTCTTGCGAAAGGTCGCGCAGATCGACGCCGTTCAGGCGAATGGCGCCCTTCGTGGCATCGTGGAAGCGAAGCAAGAGCTTGGCCACCGTTGACTTGCCCGAGCCCGTCGAGCCCACGATCGCGGTCGTCTGTCCGCGGCGGCAGGCAAAACTCCTGTCTCTTATACACATCTCCGAGCCCACGAGACTACGCTGCATCTCG
>URGY01000038.1 GCA_900547505.1 uncultured Collinsella sp. | reverse complement strand
CCGAGAGCTACACAAGGCTATTCGTCGGCAGCGTCAGATGTGTATAAGAGACAGCGTAGGGGTGATGACGAGCATCACGGGGCCGCGGCCATTGCCCTCGGGCTTTTTAGCACCGCGACGGCGGTTGCGACCGCCGCGCTCGCGCACGGGTTTGGGAGGAGCGATGTGCTCCAGGTTGTTCATGGTCGGCAGCAAAAAGGCGGCCGTCTTGCCGGTGCCAGTCTGAGCGGCGGCAAGCAGGTCGCGGCCTTCGAGCACCACGGGAATCGAGCCAGCCTGGACAGGCGTGGGCGCCGTGTAACCCAGGTTCTCGATGGCACGAAGCGTCTCGTCCGAAAGCCCCAGCTCGTCAAAGGCGGGCAGGTTCTCGGTAGCGGACTCGACGGCCTGGGCAGCATTGGCCTCATCGGCGGCATCGAAGGCAGCCTGGGTCATGGCCTCGTGGGCCTCGTCCAGAATCTCGGCGTCCGTGACGTCGGATACAGAATTACGCATATGTTGTTGTTCCTTATCTGCACGCATTGTGGGCACGGCATGCGGCCGCGCGAGCGTGCTTGGTAGTGCGCTAATACATACAAAAACAGGTGCGCACGGAGAGGACGTTGCTCAGCACGCTGGCGATCGCTTTGGCAGCCCTTTCACGCGCCGTCCAGACGCAGCGGCCCTAAGCGATGGAGCAGATTCGCCGTCGGTTAGTATACCCGTACTCCGTATGCCCCCACGTAAACCACAGATGACGGGGTGGACGGGGCGGGTCTGGGGCGATTGTCTCAATCTGTAACATCTGCGGAGCAAATCTTCCTCTACGTGTTACAGATCGAGACATTCAACCAGCCTCCTTGGCTAACATCTCAATCTGTAACAACTAGGCCCCGTATCCCCCGCCAGATGTTACAGATCGAGACAAACGGTCGACACGGTTCACAAACGTCTCAATCTGTAACAGTTACCGAGTAAAATCGGCCCTAATTGTTATAGATCAAGACAGAGGGGGATTTCCGTCCAGTCCAAACCAAATCTCTCAGTCTTCCTGCAATTTCAAACATGTGGCCTATAATATTGCTTTGGTTACGCTTTATTTTGGGCAGCCATTTAATACGTCGCCCACCGGGGGCCATTAATTCCTATCGCCATATTGGCTAGGGAGCAATCAAAGGAGGTATCCGTGGCAGCAGAGACGCCTTGCTCGGTCCTCTATAACGATATTCGCTCGTTCGGCGGTCTTAAACATCTCGAGATCGCCCGAATGCTCATCAATGGAAACTCTTATCTCGGCAGTACCCTGCTCGAGAAATGCTCTTCCAACCGCTCGTATCTCACCCGTTACATCGTCCATCGCAAGCCTGACCAGTGCGCGCCCGCCATCTACAGCGACTTTACCGTCACCACGCTCAACCTTTCCGTGGCAATCTGCAGCAAGCTCGGCGGCGGCGAGTCCGCCTATCGGGCAATCGCCGAGCACTATCGTGGTCCGGCCGCCAACGAAATGATGTCGGCTCTCACCAGCTACAAGCTGGACAGCCGCCTATATGCAAATGCCCTCAATCACATCGACAACCTTGACGGCAATGCCGTGCGCGAGAAGAGTACGCTTTACCTTATGCTCTTTGTGGCAACGGGGGCGCTCGCCGACCCCATCCAAGGCGTGGCCACCGTCGAGCGCTTTTGCGACAGCAAGACAGGCGGGCACTTTGGCACCACCGAAACTACCGTCGGACGTGGCTTTATGAGCAGCCTGGAGCAGCCGCACGCTGTCGCCCCCAACCTCGGTCTGCTCAGAACCCATGCCGACAACTGCGCCGACATGCAAATCCATCCCCTCACACGCGATCCGCGCGGCACGGTAATTGGGTCCTTGCCCAAAACCTCGCCCAGCATCACCGATGTAGGCGCCGACGCATCGCGCGAGCATCTCCGCATTTGGCTTGAGGGTGAGCATTGGTACGCCCAGGGCCTTGGATCGACCAACGGCACGATGCTCGAATCGGGTGCAGGCGACGGCGATACCGTAATCGAGCCGCCCCGCGACCAACGAGAGCCCGGCAAAGTCTATCCCCCCGTGGAAATCGCCAACAGCGACAGGCTCCATCTGGGTCTCTACACGACATTCCTTGTCATTGTGGACTAGCGCGTAGAGACGTGGGGAAACAGGTGCCACTCGTCTTATATCATTTCATTGCACGCTGCACTGTAAATAGCAATACGAGTCAGCTTGTCGGCAAACACGTCTATCATGGGCTTTACTCGATAATCGCGTTCTCGGCGTGAGCACGCGGCCCCATCAAACGAAGGAACGCCATGGATACTACCGATAGCGCCTATGGCGACAAACTCATCCGTCTCGATACGTTCGATACCGCCGTGGCGGTCAACCCCAGCGCCGAGGACGACGCCAAGCGCCGGTTTATGACGCTTATTCTCCAGACGGCCCACCGCAACAACGGCAACATCGGGCACGTGCTGCGCGCGACCAACACGGGCGGCGAGGTCTTTGCCGTCAAGCTACTCAAGGACAACGCCCTCCTTTCCGGCCAAGCCCCCGACCGCTCCGCCGAGCAATCGGCCGCGCACCTGGCCAACACCGCCGCGCTGTTTGAGGAGTACCGTCATCTGTGTACCGTCTCGCACCTGCGCGGATTTCCGCGCGTCTATGGCTACGGATCGTGCGAGGACGACCCGCTTATCCTCATGGAGTGGGTCGAGGGCACTTCGCTCAAGCAGGCGCTGCCTCTGCTTCCGCACGACGCCTCGGGCGGGCTGACCACCCAGATGGTCGCCGCTGTCGGAAACGCCGTGCTTCGCGCGCTCTTGATGACCCAAGGCCTCGTGAATCCGGTCGTCCATCGCGACCTGTCGCCTGCCAATATCATGTTCCGCACCACCAGCCGAACGCTTGAGCAGCAGATTGCCGATTGCTCCTTTGACCCCTGCCTCATCGACATGGGCTCCGCGACCATGGCCCTCGGCGACGACACGATCACCCGGCGCGCCGACATCTGGCGCTTTGCCACGCCCGCATACGCCGCGCCCGAGATGCTCACGCAGGATATCGAAGGCATCGCGGCCCTTCGCCGTTCGCCGGCAATCGACGTCTATGCGCTTTCGAGCATTCTGTACCAGCTCTACAGCGGTCGCAAACCGTTCGATGTTAAGTCGACGGGTACCGCGGCAACCGGCTCGTTCTACCTCATAAAGACCAAGACCAAGCCGGCACCGCTCGAGCCGCGATGCGAGGGCGACAAAGCGCTTGTCCAGATCATCATGAAAGGCATCTCAGTCGAACAGGGCGATCGCCCTACCGAGCAGCAGGTGCTCGAGGTGCTCTCGACATACCTCCCCGCTGCAGAATCTGAGGACCGCGAGGGCGCGGGCAATGACACCGTAATCGACATCGACTCCGGTACGCACCTTAAGGTCGACGTCGCCGGCGAGCGCGCACGAGAGATCCTGGAGCAGGCCCGTCACGATGCCTTGACCCGCCGTCGCTTTATTATCGGCGGCGTCGTTGCAGTCGTTGCGGGGCTCGGCGTCATTGGCGCGGCGACCCGTGGCTTTGGCATCCCCGACTACCTGGACGGCATCCGCGGTTCGCTTGACGACTACACCTGGGCTCAGCTGCAGGAGATTTCGCTTAAGATTAAGGCCGCCGGGACCCGTAGCGAGGCACGCGAGATTGCCAAGCGCTATCATCTGCTCGATGCCGATGGGCATATCCCCTATCCGTGCACCAAGCGCGTGAGGCTCACCAACGGTCTGCACGTCGGCGCGCAGCTTGTGGGCATCCGTCACGACGAGCTTCTGGACGGGACGGGCAAGGCCGGACTGACGTTTATGTTCGATGCCGGCATTGCCGAGCGCGATGCTGCGGCTGAACCGCCGAGCGCCGGCTGGGCAGATTGCGAGCTACGGGAATGGCTCGACAGCGACGGCCTTAAGCTGCTGCCCAACGAGTTGCGCGCGCTCATCAAGTCTGTCAAAAAGATCTCGAATAACGTTGGCGCCGCCAGAAGCGCATCGTGTCTGAGCGAGTTGTCCGCAACCCTTTGGCTGCCCGCCATGGTCGAGCTGTGTGGTACGCAACCGCCCGATTCGTTTGCCAAGGACTATCACTACCTGGCAGACGTCTACAACGGCGAGGGCAAGGAGTATCAGCTCTTCCGCGAACTCAAGGTGAGCCCGTATTCCACGAACGAGATGTTGGTCCGCCAGTGGAAGGGCAAGGACACCTGCTGGTGGGAGCGCACGGTGAGCCCCGACTCATCGGAGACCGAAGGCACGCTCTATTTGAATCGCGTTGGACACGACGGCGACGTCTTTACGTACGCGACGCCTGCGGACAGCCCCAAGAAGCGAACCTGCGTGATCCCCGGATTCTGTATCTAGGCGGCGGGCGTCTTGCCGTGACGGAACCCCTCCCCGGCAATTGTCTCGATCTGTAACACCAGCTCGGCAGATACAGGTCTAGATGTTACAGAACGAGACAAACCCCAACCCCGCGAGACAACATCTCAATCTGTAACAGTAAGGGGTTAAAAACCGGCCCAGATGTTACAGATCAAGACATTTGAGTTGACCGCGGGCGGGTTGTCTCGATCTGTAACAGTTAGAGGTCATATTTGGTGCTAGATGTTACAGATTGAGACATTGAGTTTCCCGCCAACTGTTTGTCTTGATTTGTAACAAATACTCGGTAAAACGGGGTCTAGTTGTTACAGATCGAGACGTTAGTTTTCGGCTGAAATGTTTGTCTAAATCTGTAACAGTTAGAGGTCATTTTCCCGCTAGATGTTACAGATTGAGATGTTTGACAAGAACTGCCAACGATTGAGCAGCCACCCCCATCTGTAGCGAAATGTCATACATTTCTTTCTGCACTATACACCCCCAGGGGGTATGGGTGTATAGTATCGGCAGGTAAACATTTCCAACGCTACGCCACAGAAAGGAGAAGCCATGGCTCAAGATAAGTTTGACGTGGGCGGCATGACGTGCGCCGCCTGCCAGGCGCATGTGGACCGCGCCGTCAGCAAGCTCGAGGGCGTCCAAAGCGTCGCCGTCAACCTACTCGCCGGCTCCATGTTGGTGGACTATGACCCCGCGCAGGTCTCCCCCGACGATATCTGCACCGCCGTCGACCGCGCGGGCTATTCGGCCTCGCCCGTCAGCACGGGCACCGAAGCCGCCCCGAACGGCAACGCACAAGTCAGGTCCGGCGCCGCCCATATGGAGTCGCCGACCAAAAAGCTGGAGGCCACCGCCTCTGCCATGCGCACTCGACTCATCGTCTCGATTGTCTTTCTCATCCCGCTGTTCTACATAGGCATGGGGCACATGCTCGGCTGGCCGCTGCCCAGCGTCTTCACCGACCACACCCACAGCATGACGTTGGCGCTCACCGAGCTCGTCCTGCTCATCCCCATCGTCTACGTCAACGACGCGTACTTTATCAACGGCTTCAAGTCGCTCGTACACGGCGCGCCCACTATGGACGCCCTCATCGCCGTCGGCGCCACCGCTTCCATTGCATGGTCGCTCTACGCCATGTTTATCATGGCCGACCAGCTGGCCGCCGGGCAGGTCCACGAGGCCATGATGACGGGCATGGACAACCTGTACTTTGAGAGCGCCGGCACGATTCTGTCGCTCGTCACCGCGGGCAAATACCTCGAGACGCGCAGCAAGTCCAAAACCGGCGGAGCCATCGAGGCGCTCATCGACCTGGCGCCCAAGACCGCGACCATCGTGGCCGACGACGGCACCGAGACCGCTGTGGACGTCGACAGCATCCTTCCCGGCCAGGTCCTGCGTGTGCGCCCCGGCGAGTCCATCCCTGTCGACGGCGTCGTACTCGAGGGTGGCTCGGCCGTGGACGAGAGCGCGCTCACCGGCGAGTCCATCCCCGTGGAAAAGACCGCCGGAGACACCGTCAACGCCGCCACGGTCAACCGCACTGGATCGTTTACCTTCCGTGCCACGCGCGTTGGCGCCGACACGTCGCTCGCCAAAATCATCCAGCTCGTCGAGGACGCCAACGCCACCAAGGCACCCATCGCCCGCATGGCCGATAAGGTCGCAGGCGTGTTTGTGCCCGTGGTGTTTGCGATCTCGGCCGTGACCTTTGTGGCGTGGATGGCGCTGACCGGCAGCGTGAACGAGGCGCTCACCTCCGCCGTAGCCGTGTTGGTGATCAGCTGCCCGTGCGCGCTGGGTCTGGCCACGCCCGTCGCCATTATGGTTGGTACCGGCAAGGGCGCCGAGATGGGCATTCTGTTTAAGAGCGCCGAAGCGCTGGAGAATCTGCGCAACGTGGGCACCGTGGTGCTCGATAAGACCGGCACCGTCACCCGCGGCAAACCGGCTGTGACCGATATCGTGGTGGCCACGCGCACTGACGGCTCGCCCGCCATGAGCGAAAAGGCGCTGCTCAAGCTGGCCGCCGCGCTGGAACGCCAGAGCGAACACCCACTGGCCGAGGCGATTATGGCCGAGTGCGAGACGCGCGGAATCGTCGCACGCATGGTCGAGGACTTTGCCGCCGTGCCCGGTCGCGGCGTCACGGCACGCGAGGGGCAAAACGCCATCGCAGCCGGCAATGTGCGCCTGATGAGCGAGCTGGATATCACCGTGCCCGCAGGACTTGCGGAGCGATTTGCCGCCGAGGGCAAGACGCCGCTGTTCTTTGCCAAAAACGGTGAGCTTGCCGGTATCTTCGCCGTGGCCGACGAGGTTAAGGAGACGAGTGCCGAGGCCGTTACCGCGCTGCGCTCGCTCGGCGTCGATGTGCGCATGCTCACCGGCGACAACCGCGTGACGGCCGAGGCCATCGCCCGCCGCGTGGGACTCACCAGCGAGCAGGTTATCGCCGACGTTCTTCCCGCCGACAAGGAACGCCACGTGCGCGAACTGCAGGATGCGGGCGGCGAGGTCGCCATGGTGGGCGACGGCATCAATGACTCCCCCGCCCTGGCGAGCGCCGATGTGGGCCTTGCCATCGGCACCGGCGCCGATATCGCCAAGGAGGGTGCCGACGTGGTGCTCATGCGCAGCGACCTCATGGATGTCGTCCGCGCCATCGAGCTTTCGCGCGCCACGATTCGCAACATCAAGCAGGATCTGTTCTGGGCTCTGTTCTACAACGGCATCGGCATTCCACTCGCCGCGGGTGTGTTCTTCCCCCTCACCGGCTGGCAGCTCTCGCCGATGTTTGGCGCCGCGGCCATGAGCCTGTCGAGTGTCTGCGTCGTAAGCAATGCGCTGCGCCTGAAATCCTTTAAGCCTAAGACGGCGCACTGATGCACCCGACCTTGCCCCTCAAACCGTCGCTCGCGTATCCAAGTACGCTTCGCTCCTCTTTCGGGGCAATCTCGGGCACCTCAGCGCACCTTTAAGATGACGCTGTTCACGGCTAAACTGTCAGATAATCTCAATCGATAAGGAGTACACCCATGCGTTACACAATCAAGACTTCCGGCCTCATGTGCGGCCACTGCGACGCTACTGTCGAGACCGCGCTGCTCAGCGTAGCAGGCGTGACCGACGCCGACGCCGATCACGAGACCCAGACCGTCCAGGTGGAGTGCACCGACACCGTGACCGCCGAGCAGCTCGCCGCCGCCGTCGAGAGCGCGGGCGAGAAGTTCCACGCCCTGTCCGTGACCGCTGCATAGCAGACGCTGCCTACTCAACCCTTCAGAAGTTGCGGTGAAATAGTTCCTGTTTTAGCGCTTCAAGCCTGCAAACAAGAACTATTTCACCGCAACTGACGGGGGCATCCGGAAGATCGACCAGAAACGAGGACCCGCCATGATGGCAGACCACAAATCGGTGACCCGCATGCTCAAGACGGCACGCGGGCAAATCGACGGCATCCTGCGAATGGTGGAGGAGGACCGTTACTGCGTCGACATCTCCACGCAGCTCATGGCCACGCAGGCGCTCATCGCGCGCATTAACGCCGATGTGCTCAAGGCTCACATCGAGGGCTGTGTCGCCTCGGCCATCGAATCGGGCGACGAGGAACTCAAAGCCGCCAAGCTCGCCGAGATCGAACGCGTCGTCGACAAGCTCGCCAAGTAATTGGTGCATTGGGAACAAACTTCTTTGCACCGTCTTGGTGTTCCGGGGACAGGTACGTTTGCACCACCTTGGTGCAGATTAACCCGTCCCCAATGCACCAAAAGGGGTATAAAGGCGTGCAGCATATCGAACGAAAGGCAATTCGCATGAATGACTTTATGAAGGGTCGCAACGGCGCCGACGAACTCACCATCGTGCTGGGCTTCATAGGAATTATTTTCGCGATGGTCGGATCGATAGCCCGTATCCAGTGGCTCAGCTGGATCGCCATCGCCGTAATCGCACTCGGCGTGCTGCGCGGCCTGTCCAAAAACATCGACGCGCGCCGCAAGGAAAATGATGCCTTCGTTGCCGCGACTTCCAACGTCCCCTGCCTGGGCAAGTTCGTCGCCAGCTTGGGCAGCGGAACTGCAGCGGCCAGCACCTCGCGCGCAGCTGGAACGAGCAAGGAAGACTTTGAGCGTGCCAAGCGCACGGCAAAAAAGATGTGGAAGGGCCGCAAGACCACGGCCTACCTCAAGTGCCCCAACTGTGGCCAGATGCTCTCCGTCCCCAAGGGCAAAGGCAAGATCCGCGTCACCTGCCCCAAGTGCCACGCCAAGATGGAAACGCGCTCATAGCGCCCGCACGCGGGACAAATAAATCAGGTTTGTTTGTCCCAAATCTTAAGTATTTGTTCGATAAAAAAGCCGAGGCCTCGTGTTGAGACCTCGGCTTTTTGTATGCGGCAACGGAGCTGTCCCTTTGTCTCGTCTACGCCACGCCGTCGCGGGCCAGCTCCTCGGCAAGCGCTTCGGCTGGCATGGCCATAATCGCGTCGAGCTCGGCGTCCACCTCGGGAATACGCTTCACCTTGAGCTTGCGCACCAAATCGCCACGGCACATCACGTGCGTCGGCTCACGCAGTGCGCACAGGTCATCGAGCGGGTTCTTGCGCGTCACCAAGATATCGGCGGCCTTGCCGCACTCGATTGTGCCAGTCTCGCCGTCCAGCCCCAGCAGCTCGGCGTTGACTTGCGTAGCCGTATGCAGTGCGAAGGCGTTGCTCACGCCGACATGCTTGGCAAAATAGGCCACCTCACGCCACATGTCGTACTGCGTCACGAACGGGCAGCTCGAGTCCGTGCCCAGGCCCACCTTAACGCCAGCTTCCAGTGCGGCACGGGCGCTCTCGATAATGCCCGAGCACACGATGTCGCCGTTCTTCTTTTGCGTATCGGTCGAATGGGTCTTTTTCGGGTCGAGCAATACAAACGGCAGCGCCGGGCTGATAGTGCAGGTAACGCTGGGCGCGCGATCCTCAAGCTGCGTGCCCGCGGCGCCGCGGTACAGTTCCAAGATCTCAGGAGTCATCGGGGCACCGTGCTCGATCGTGTCAACGCCGGCCTCAAGCGCGGCCTTCACGCCTTCGGTGCTCTCGACATGGGCCATAACCGGCAGGCCCACCTCGTGCGCAGCCTTGCACGCCGCCGCGGCAACCTCCACCGGCATACGCAGCACGCCCGGCTCGCCCACCTCGGTCGCGTCGAACACGCCGCCCGTTACGAACAGCTTAATGACGTCGGCACCGCGCGCATACAGGTCGCGCACCTGTTCGGCTGCCTCGGCGGGACTGTTTGCCACCTGGGCGAACAAGCCCGCACCATGGCCGCCCGGAACCGTGACGCCCGTTCCCGGCGCCACCAGGCGAGGACCTTGATACTTGCCGGCATCGATAGCATCGCGCACGGCAAGATCCGCAAACAGCGGGTCGCCTGCACCGCGCACCGTGGTCACGCCACTTGCCAGCTGTTGCTGGGCGCTGCCCTTAAGAATGTGGCGCACGATGACGCGCCCCACGGGGTTATCGAGCTTCTTCATCAACGCACCCGCATCGCCCGCCGAAACCGGCTTGCCCGAACCGCACAGGTGCACGTGCATATTGATGAGACCGGGCATGAGATACACACCACCCAGGTCGATAACCTCGGCACCCGCGGGCGCCTGCGCCACAGCACTCGGCCCCATCCACGTGATGAGACCGCGCTCAACGGCCACGGCCATGTCGGGCTGCGGCTCCATATGCTCCGAACCATCCAGGACGGTCGCATTGATAAACAACGTGGAACGATCGGCAGACGCCATATCGAGCTCCTCCCCCTCAGAAAACTTGAACATCTGTCCATTATTATCCAGTGTAGCCCGATTGCCACAGACATATCGGTTAACGGAGGGAAGAGGGGATGTGGGGGACGGAATACGCTGCAGTCCCACCCCAGCGACACCAGGGAAGTGTCTCGATCTGTAACAGATACAGGGTTGTTGGGCCCCTTGCTGTTACAGATCGAGACATTCGGTCGACGCTTCACCGGTTTGTCTCGATCTGTAACAGTTACGAGCTCAAATAACCTCTAAACGTTACAGATTGAGACAAAACCTCTCAGCGCCCATACCACTGACGTCTCCACTCCTCAGCCAAATCGGGCCGTCGCGGAATACCCGCCAACCTCATTTTCTCGACAAGCTTCCCCGGGTCTTTGAGTTCGTTAAACGTGAACCGAAGCACCTTATGCCCGAGCATTGTCAGATGGGACTCCCGTTGACGTTCTGCCACGAATGGGTCGACCGACTCCCGGACCTCGCCGCTCTGCAGGGTGTACTTCCCCTTTCCGTCGAGCTCGCCGATGACACACGTCCCGTCCTCGAGCTGCCAAAAATAGTCGACGCGAAATACCTGACTCGGATCGAGCGGGTCGCGAAACTCCACCTGCAGCTCCGGAACCGGAAAGCCGTACGCAATAAAGAACGCTCGGAACCGAGACTCGCCGCCGTTTTCGGACAGCCCGTCCGCATACGACGCAATCATCTGTGCCCTACGATACCCTCGCCTGCCCTTACAATCGACGCGGAGGCGCTCGCACAAATCCCCACGTGATACGTCTTTCGCCCGCAGTGCAGAATCGGTAATCGCCAACCCGTAGGAAAACGGCGCACGCAGCAAGCAATCCTCCGCCGTGCGCCAAAACGACGTCACCCGCACGCCGTCGATGCACTCAAGCGCTCCCGCCATCTGAGGACGCAACAGCCTACGCCCGCTGCTCAACGTCACCGAACAGCCCGTCTTAACAAGAAAACGCGGCTCAAGCAGATCATTCGGCACCTCCAGACCCCACAAAAGCGCCGCGTCGTAGCCCCAAAACGCCCAATCGGGATGAAATTCCGCAAGTCCTCTGATAGTCCTCAGTGCTCGCTCCGTCAGCGCCAATGCGTCCCAATCATGCTGAAAACAGAACAGGTACGGCTCGGGCTCCGCGATATCGTCGGTTCCAACATGGCGTCGCAGCCACATGAGCTCGGTATTGTCATGCGTTGCGAGCAGCGCACCTTGCTTGGCCGTCTCCGTGAGCCGCGCGAGCATCCTATTCCGCGCCAACGTGTTGCGAGTCGCATGTTTGTGTTTGAGAACGGTATTAGACACTTTCATCACCACCACGTCAGACAAATGGACCATCGTCACCGTTGCCTCCGCTGGCAAATGTCTTGATCTGTAACATGAAGACAGTCTTTGAGCCTCTAGTTGTTACAGAACAAGATCTTTCGGCAGCCGCCAACCTTCCGTCTCAATCTGTAACAGCAAGGTCGACTTTTAGCCTGTAGATGTTACAGATCGAGACATTCTCCCAACCCGTTGCCGAACATCTCAATCTGTAACAGTTACGGGCTCAAACAGCCGCCAAACGTTACAGATTGAGACAAAGTCAGGGGCAGCAGGGCGACGCCAGTCACATCCCCTACTCCCACTCCTGCTCGTAGATGTTGAGGGACTTTACGTAGCGCCCCTGGGCGCCCATGATGTCGCGGACCAGGCGCAAAAAGAAGCTGATGCACGAGGTGTCGAAGCCGTCCTGAAGGTCCTCCGGATGCACCGCACCCGGCCCATCGACCGCCGTGTCGCTCAGGCGCGCGATGTCATACAGGTAGAGCTGCCCCGCCGTCAGCCAGACATCGTCGACGCAGGCGAGGCGCACCGCGATCGCGCCGTCGCTCCAATGCTCCTTTTGCACGATATGCGGGTCGTAGACATCAAAGCGAAGGTCGGCGCGCATATCCTTCAGCGCAACCATGCCGTTCGCAGGATCCTTGTCCAAAATGCCAAAGCGCGAGAAATACTGTGTGTCGCGCACCTGCTCGAGCCGCTTAAGCGAGGCAGGCGAAAGCGATGCCGGCGGCTCGTCAACATACAGCTCGAGCAGCGTCTTGCCATGGCGATAGGAGCGCTCGAAGAGCAGCCAATCGGTAAATGCCATGTTGTAGGCCATGATTTCGTTTTGGGAAGGCTCGGTGCGATAGCTGAGCCACGGGTCGACAATGATCTCAAACTGCTCGCGCGCCGGCTCCAAAAACTGAAACTTCCGCAGCATCCAAAAATGGGCCATGTCGGCAATATCGTTGCCGACGGCTTCGGCCAGATGCGCTCGGTCTAAAGCGTGGTCAGTCACGGCATCCTCCTCAAACTGATGAACCTCAATTTGAGCTTACGAGGAGGGTGGGCAGCCACTGTCAGCACGGACAAAATAGGCCTCCGGCTGCAAACCAACTGCTGACCAAACACTTGACGGGATGCTTGACCGAAAATGCGCACCGCAACAAAACCGCAGGTAAACATAGACGGCCAACCCGCCCTTTTGAGCCAGATGCCCACAGCCACCACAGAAACAACAGGTGACCACAGCCCAAGAAGTCGACAAATGAACACCCGTACGTCGACAAACGAGCAAATCGCTCGCAAAGAGTGTCCCCAACGACTAGACAAAAAAATGACTAGTCATTGGGGACGTTCTTAAATGACTACTTTACAGCTCCAGCGCCTCGGCGACTTCGACAGCGCAGGCCAGGGCGTCGGCCATGGCGCTCACCACGAGCGA
>URGY01000037.1 GCA_900547505.1 uncultured Collinsella sp. | reverse complement strand
CTACACAAGGCTATTCGTCGGCAGCGTCAGATGTGTATAAGAGACAGTCATAAAAGAACGCCTTGCCCATGTCATAGAAGACAGGGTCGCACGAGTTGGCGATACCCGACTGCAGCGTCATGGTGCCGTGGCCGGAATGCAGCCAGCAGTACTTACCCCACGACTTGCCCAGACCCGTCCAATAGCCCGTGCAGTTGGTCGTCTGCCCCGACGTGTAGGTTCCAAACTCAAGACCGGCCAGTGCCGAGAGCGGCTTGATGGTCGAAGCAGACATGTACTGTCCGCTAATGGCACGATTGAGCAGCGGGTGCGAACCTTTGTCATCATTGAGCTCGGTCCACACGTCATTTGAGACGCCGCCGATAAAGACGGACGGATCGAACTTGGGCTCGCTCGCCATGCCCAGGATCTCGCCATTGTTGGGATCGAGACACACTACGGCGCCGTTGCCGGCATTGCTGTAGCCAGTGGTCTTGGCAAGCTCGATAGCGCTCGCCAGTGCCGTCTCGCAGGCCTGTTGGATCTTAAGGTCGAGCGTGAGCTTAATGTCGGAGCCGGCCTTCGCCGGCACGGCGCCGGCCTGACCGGTCACATTGCCCGAGGCATCGACCTTGACGGTCTGCTCGCCACGAATACCCTGCAGCAGGTTTTCGTAGTAGCTCTCAACGCCCGCCTGGCCCACGATATCGCCCGACTGGTACGTAATCTTGCCAGCAGAAGCATCATCATCGCCAGAGGTTTTCTTATTCTGGGCCTCGAGCTGCTCGGAGGTAATGGTGCCGGTATAGCCCAAGATATGGCATGCCGTCTCGCCATATGGATACTGGCGCTCGGTACGCTCGGCAATCTTGACGCCCGGGAACTCGCCGGCATGCTCCTGAATATAGGCAACCGTGGAGCGACGGACGTCCGTCGCGATGGTATGCAGGCTCTGAGCGCCCTCTGTATTGTCCTGAATATTGCGAAGGACCGCCACGTAAGGCATTCCAAGCACGTTGGCAAGATGGCGAACCAGAACCTCATCCTCCGCAAGGTCGCGGTAGGCCACGACAGCAAGTGAGGGACGGTTCTGGACAAGCGCCACGCCATTGCGGTCGAGGATGCGGCCGCGCACAGCGGGTGTGGTAACGGTGCGAGTCTGATTACTATTGGCCTGCTTCTCGTAATAGTCCGACGAGACCATCTGCATGCCCCACAGCTTGACGGCAAGCGCCGCAAACATCGCGCCCACACCCGTGGTGAGGATGGAAAAGCGGCCCTTAAAGGCGGTCGCCGCGGTATTGCCCTCGCCCTCGGTGGCGCGCGGGGCCGTTCCATGCTGCGTATCGTAGGTAAAACGGGAATCGCCACGACGCATGATGACCAGCGCGACCACGATGGCCACAACCAGCACGATACCGGCGATAATAACCGTCAACTGGGAAGACATCTACGGGCCTCCCCTATTTGAGCTTGCGGGTCTTGGGCTTAAAGCGCATACCCGTCTGGCGTCCGCCACGCGCGGAGAATCCATAGCCGGACTGCGGCACGACGCCGGACATCAAAAACGGAATGGCAACCAGACCCGTCAGGATCGAGGACGGCAGTGCATGGCCGAAGATCGCCACGACAAAGCTCGTCTCCAAACCCATAAACAGCAAGATGATGCTGTAGATCACATTAATGACGAGCGCGAAGGCGCCCACGGTGACGCCGCGCGCACTCGGGCTACCGCCCGTCTGACCGACGGCACTGTGCACCAGGGCAAAAGAACCCACGGTCAGCAGGAGCGACATAACGCCCACCGGCACGGCAGCGGACAGGTCATAAAACAAGCCGCTGCAAAAACCGCACACGACGGCACGGGTCGGGTCGCCCGAGAACACGCTTAGGCACACCAGGATAATCATGAAGTTGACGCGACCGCCCGCAATGGAAATCTGCGGTGCCAGGCCTGCCTGCAGCAGCACGCACACGATGGCGGCGATCACAAACGTACGGGAGCTCATCCCCTGCTCGTGTAGATCCATGGACATGCCCCCTATTCGTTCGAGCCAGAATCGGTCGTCTCGGACGTGTCGGAACTGTCATCCGAACTCTCGTCCTTCGTCTTGGTCGCAGCATCGCGCGACGTTCCCTGCGGCGTGCTATTAGCGGTGCTCACGTCCTCATCCGAAGCTGACTGTTCGTCGGTCAGCGAGGTAATGACCAGCACTTCCTCGTTGTTCTCGGCCGTGGTCTGAGCGCGCACCACAATGGTGTAGTACACGTCGTTTGCCGATTTCTCAACCGACGAGACGGTGCCAAGCGGAAGGCCCTTGGGGAACACGCCGCCAATGCCCGAGGTCACAATGATGTCGCCAACCTTAACATCGGAGTCGACGCTCACGTACTCAAGACGCAGTGTGCCGTCAGCCTGACCCTGCAGCATGCCCTGGGCGCGCGTGTCCTGCACCATAGCGGACACGCCCGAGTTCTCGTCGCCAATCAGGCGCACGGTGGACGTCTTGGCCGAGACTTCGATGATCTGGCCGATAACACCGGCAGAACTCGTCACGGGCATGTTGATGGTAAGGCCGTCGGCAGAGCCCTTGTCGATGGTAACGGTCGAGGTCCAGGCATCGCCGGAGGCACCGACGATACGAGCAGCGGTCGATTTGAGGTTGTAGGTCGACTGCAGGCCGACCAGCCCCTCCAGACGCTCAGCGGTCTTTTGAGCCTCAGAAAGCTCGGCGACCTTAGAGGTCAGCTCCTCATTTTGCTTCTTGAGCTCGTCGAGCGTGTCCTGCGACGCCGTTAGGTTAGAGAACACGTTGCCGATCGCATTGAAGGGAGCCGCCACAGCCGAGCCCACAAAGCGCACCGGAGAGGTAATCGTCGTTACGCCCGAACGCACGGCATGAATCGGCCCTGCCTCGCCCTCGCGGATGTAAAACGTGAGCAGCAACACCGAAATCAGGCTGAAAACAATCAACGGGCGCATACCCGTTGATTGTCGCTTGGTATTCAGATTTGTGGAGAAACCCGAAGATCGTGCCAAATGGAATCCACCTTTTGGAAATTAAGCATTGGTCTGGACGAAGCCGCCATCAAACGCATTGGCCTCGAGCACGCGGGCGCAGCCGTTAACGACATTATCGAGCGCCGTGGGGCTGACGTTGACCGAAACACCGGTCTCATCGCGCAGGCGCACGTCGAGACCGCGCAGCAGCGCACCGCCACCGGTCAGCAAAATGCCGTAGTACATAAGGTCCGAGGCAAGATCGGGAGGCGTAGCGTCGAGTGCGTCCTTGACGGCCTTGGCCATCTCGTCGAGTGGCTTGTTGAGTGCGCGACGAATCTCCTCGCTCTCGATGCGCACGGTCTTGGGCAGACCGGTGATCACGTCGCGGCCGTTGACCTCGACGTCGAGCTCGTCCTTGAGCGGCACGGCGGAACCGACCTTGATCTTGATGTCCTCTGCCGTACGCTCGCCGATGGCCAGGTTGTAGGCATCGCGAACGTGCGTGAGGATGGCCTGATCGAACTCATCACCGGCAATACGGATGGACTGCGAGACGACAATGCCGCCCATAGCGATAACGGCAACCTCGGTGGTACCGCCACCGATGTCGATGACCATGGAGCCGGTGGGCTCCTCGACGGGCAGGTCGGCGCCGATAGCGGCAGCCATAGGCTCTTCGATCAGATAGGCCTGGCGGGCACCGGCCTGAATCGTGGCCTCAAAGACAGCTCGCTTCTCGACCGACGTGACGCCGGAGGGAACGCAGACGACAACGCGCGGACGCGGAGTCCACGGATAGCGCTTCTCGGACGCCTTGTCGATAAAGTAGCGAAGCATGGCCTCGGTAACGTCGAAGTCGGCGATGACGCCGTCCTTCAGGGGACGAACGGCCACGATGTTGCCGGGCGTACGGCCGAGCATGCGCTTTGCCTCGATACCGACCGCCAGGATGCGCTCGTCGTTCTTGTCGATGGCGACAACAGAGGGCTCGCGAATGACGATGCCCTTGCCACGCACGGAGACAAGCGTATTTGCGGTGCCGAGGTCGATGGCAAGATCGCCCGCATAGCTACCGAAGAACATATCCATCAAAGAAAACAACGCAACTCCTGATGTGTTGGATGATTGCTGGAAAACTACTAGCTCATCATACTAGCGCAAGCCCGGCACCTCACTTGCGGTGAAGCGCCGGGCAAAGCTAAATCCCATAAGGTCACTACTGGTTGTCAGCAGCCGAGAAATCCATATCGAGCGAGGAAACGGCCCAGCCGATATGGTTATCGGAGCGCACGAATTTGACGGTGTACTCCTGCTCGCCGCCCTTGGACAGCGATGCCTTAACCTTGGCGGTCGTCTCGGTCATGGACTGATCCATGCCCTCGACGGACACGGTGGCACCCTGCGGAATCAAGGAGATGATCATCGACTTGGCGTCCTCGGACAGGCTCGAGGCCAGGCAAGACTCGGCCTTTGCGGTGTCACCGTCGCCGGCAGCCTGGAACAGATCGGTAACGACAGACTCCTGGGACGGGAAGCCAAAGCCGCGCGTGTAGGCAAAGCCCAGACCGCCCGCGGCGATCAAAATGAGCAGAAGCAGCACGATGAAGACTTTGAGACCCGTGTGGCGATGGCGACGACGGACCTTGGCCTGCTTACGGTCCTGACGGTCCTGCTGGACCATCTCGGACTCGGACAGCGTAAAGAAGCCGGTGTCCGAGGGATCGGGCATAAACTGACCGGTCGCGCCCGTAGGATCGAGCGGATCGACGGCAGGAGCGTCCATCGCGGGCGCCGGAGCCGTGGCCATAGCCGTCTGGGCAGACAGCGCGGCAAGCGAATCGTGCACGCGGGCAAGCTCATCGGCCTGCTCGGAGGTGAGCTGGTAGATGCCATCGGCAGTAGCGGCGTTAAAGGCGTCGAGCGCGTCGGAGGGACGGCCGGCGGCAGAAAGCGCCTGACCCATTCCGGCGTTGAGCGCACGCGTGTCGTCGCGGGGGCCGGCAAAGTCGATAGCCGTGCGGTAGGTCTCCACGGCATCCGCCGGACGGCCGAGCTTAATGAAGCAACGACCAAGCTCGCCGAGTGCGGCGGCAGGAGCCGGATTGGCGCCGTCGATGGCAGCCTGACGGAAGGCAGTACCTGCATTGGCATAGTCGCCCGACTGGAACAGCGCGTTACCCAGGCCCAGATAGGCCTTGAACGGCGTGGCATAGGAAGCATCCTGCGTAGCAGCAGAGAACGCCTGGGCGGCCGTCGTGTAGTCGCCCACGGCGGCGAGCGCCTTGCCGCGGTTGGTGAGCAGCGCGCCGCGCTTGCCATAGGTGCCGTCGTTGAGGGCGGCGGCATAGGCCTCGGCGGCCTCGGCATACATGCCCAGGTGCATCAAGGCGTTGCCACGAAGGTGATCGGCCTCGCCCATAATCTCATCGGGAGTTTTTGCCGCCCCAAGCATCTGGGCTGCAGCGGAAAAATCACCCGCGCGGTAAGCGGCGCGGCCCTGTTGGATCAGCTGGCTATTCAAGGAAGTCCCCTTTACTCGTGAACGATCTCAACATGGACGATCTCGTCGCCGGCACGCAGCTGCGAAATCACATCGAGACCCTCGACCGTGGTACCAAAGACGGTGTAGCCGGAATCGAGGTTATGCTGGGCACCCAGGCAGAAGTAGAACTGCGAACCCGCGGAATCGGGGTCCATGGAGCGCGCCATGGCAAGGGCGCCATCGACATGGCTGTTACGCGGATTGGTGGCAAACTCGCCCTTGATGCAGTAGCCGGGGCCACCGGTACCGGGCATGCCGTCGGGGCCCTCAAGACCGGCAGCGACGTCAGCGCCGGACATATCGCGGGTATTGGGGTCGCCGCCCTGAATGACAAAACCGGGCACATAGCGATGGAACTTAAGGCCATCATAGAAACCCATCGTGGAAAGCTCGCAGAAGTTCGCGACATGAATGGGAGCGCCCTCACCGTCAAACTTGACCTTGATGGTACCCTTCGACGTCTCGATAACGGCGCACTCGTCGCCGGCAAGCTGATACTCGGGCGTGTAGAGCTCTTTCTTAAAACCAAACATGTGGTTCCTTCCTCGTGCGTTTAAAGCATATTTGTACGAATTGTAGCAATAAGCACGGGCTTACATCAATTGCGCACGTAGGTTATGCCGACTATGGCGAACTAATTTTAGGAACGCTGCTGCGGCTTCCAGGAACCCACATTGGCGTCGTACTGGTTCAGTGCGCTGTTGCCGCCCTGCGCGATGGGCGCCAGGATATCGCTTTGGTGGGAACTCATCGACTCGCCATCGGGAATGGCCAGCGAGATGTCCCAGCTCTGACAGATCACGTCGACACGCTCGTACATCCACTCGGCAAGCTGCTTTAAGTGGGCGATGTCATCCGCATAGACCGTATCGTCCTGATACTTAAGGTTGTTGAGCTCATCTTGCGTCTTTTTGATCTGGTCGCGCAGGGCGTAGGCACTCTGCGACAGCTCCTGACGGGTGGACAGCGGCGATCGGAGATAGCCGTTGTTAAAGGAATCGATGACCTCGCCGATCTGGTCCTCGTCACCGTAGGACACGATAGTCTGATACAGACCGTCGAGCCTGGTATAGAGCTGATCATCGGTGAGCACGGTTTCTTCCTGGACCACCTCGGCAGAATCGTCCTGCTTGGTATCGTCCTCAGTCGCCTCGCCCTTTTGGCGCGTAGGGAAGGTCGTCTGCGCGGCCTGGCCAAACTGGTCATAGAAGCCAGGCATGACACCCATGGGATCGGCTGTCACGAACCAATAGGCACCGCCGCAAAGGACGGCAAGGACCGCGATGACGATGAGCGGCTTGGGGATATGACGCTTGTGCTTGTGATAGGCGTCCTCGTCGGGGTGCACCTTGCGCTTGGGTTTTTGAGCATCGTCATGCAGGGAAACGGGCGTGGGAATATCGACCTTGGGGATACCGAAATCCTTATCGAAAGCCGGCAGCACGCAGGTCTCGTTAGGATCAGCGGCATCCGAAAGCACCGCAGCGGCAGAGGCCGGCGCATGCGGCACCTCGGTATCGATCTGCTCTTGCGTTAGGCGCGGAAAGCCCGCCGTGCGGCCCGCTGCCAGGTCGGATGCGGCCGCGTCCTCGGAGAGGATACCCGGAGCGGGGCGTCCGCATTTGGGGCACGTACGATCATGCGGAGAAAGACGGGCACCGCAGCCCTCACAGAACACGAACTCGGTGTGCTCGGGACCATCGCCCGGACCCACATAGGCGTTGCAGTAGGGGCAGAACGAGGCGCCGTCCTCGATAGTCTTAAGGCAATGCGGGCAGATCACGGCATCCTCTTTTCGAAGCAATTCAAACAATCGAGGTTAGAGCATAACATCGCCACGGCCCCACAGGAACAAGGCACCAATTCAACATCGCCAGGGCGCGTAGCTACTTCTTCTTTTTGCTTGGCATCGAGACTTTGATGCCTTGGGCGGACTTGGTCACACGAGAGCGCTTAGCTCCGGTACTCTTCTTTTTCTTGGGCTGGGCCTGGCCCACGCCCTCGAGTGCGCGGGCCTCGGCCTCGCGAGCGGTGCGATCTTCGCGGCGCTGCGCCATGTCGGCGGCGACGCGCTTGGCAAAACGCTCGGCCGTCGAACCCGTCGAGCTCACCTTGCCGCCACCGCGACCCAGGCGGACGTGCACACCGCGGCCAAAACCAGTTGCGGCATGACGACGACGCGGCTTGAGCGAATCCATCATCGTGGCGAGCTTAAAGAACACCGAGCAGGTAAAGACCACGATGACAGCCAAGATAACCATCTGGCCCATCGACAGGTTGGCAATAGACAGCAGCCCCGGGAATCCGATAACGCCCACCAGGATGCCGGCGACTACAAACACAAAGAGCACCACACGTAAGGGCGTGAGAGGCTGCGAGATGCGCCAGATCAGGCTGACGCTCGCCGCGCACGACGTAAGCAGGCACATCGTAGACAGCGTGAGCTGGCTAAAGCCAAACACGCGCGCCACAAAGATATCGAGCGCCGCAGCCAGAATGACCGCAATCGACGCCGGCAGTGCACGCTTGAGTACATTCGTCAAAAACGCACCCTTCACGCGAGCATTGTTGGGCTCCAGGCCCAACACAAAGCCCGGCGCGCCGATGCAAAAGAAGTTGATGAGTGTCATCTGGATGGGCTCGAAGGGGTACGGCGGCAGCGCAATGCACAGCGCCGCCAGGCCCATCGAGAACAGCGTCTTGGTCAGGAACAGCGAGGCCGAACGCTGCAGGTTGTTGATGGAGCGACGGCCCTCGGCCACCACGGCGGGCATCGAGGCAAAGTCGTTGTCGACGAGTACAATCTCGGCCACATTACGCGCGGCATCGGAGCCGGCCGCCATGGCGACGGAGCAGTCGGCTTCCTTGAGCGCCAGCACATCGTTGACGCCGTCGCCCGTCATGGCCACGGTGTGCTCGCGGCGCTTGAGCGCCTGCACGAGCTCGCGCTTCTGCTGCGGGGTCACACGACCAAAGACATGGTAGCGGTCCACTGCGGCATCGAGCTTGGCAGGCGTATCGAGCGTCGTGGCGTCCACATAAGCGTCCGCCCCCGGCACGCCCACCACGCGCGCGATCGACGACACCGTACGCGGGTCGTCGCCACTGATCACGTTGAGGGTCACACCCTGCTCGTTAAAGTAGCCGATGGTCTCGGCCGCCGAGGTACGAATCTCGTCGCGGATGGTCACAAAGCCCACGGGCTCGGCCTCGCCCACCATATCGCCATCGGGTGTAAAGCCGTCCACGCGCGCCACCACGAGCACGCGGCAGGTATCGGCAAGCTCGGCGACACGGTTCTCGACCTGCGAAAACACACGCTCCGAAAGCACAAACTGCGCGGCGCCCATCACATAGGAGCCCTGCGCAAACGAAGCGCCACTCCATTTTTTAGACGACGAGAACGGAATGACCGACAGCGGCTCAGACACCTCGACCGGGCGATCGGCGTAATAGTTGAGCAGCGCCTGGCAGGTCTCGTTGGCATCGGCCGAAGTCGCACGTGCCACGTTAGCCAGCGCAAAATCGAGCACTGTGGTATCGACGGGAACAGCCGCCTCGTCCGAGTCCACGCCAAAGCCAACACCCTCAACAGGCAGCGGGTAGGTGCCCTCGACCTCCATGCGGCCCGACGTGATGGTGCCCGTCTTGTCCAGGCACAGTACATCGACGCGAGCGAGCGTCTCGATGCAGTAGAGCTGCTGCGCCAGCACCTTGCGGCGGGCCAGGCGCACCGTGGCGATGGCGAGCACCGACGAGGTCAGCAGCACCAGGCCTTGCGGGATCATGCCCAGCAGGGCGCCCACCGTGGACAGCAGCGCCGACGAAGGCACATGACCAGCCAACAGCTCGGAGAAGCACCACGAAAGCGCGCTATCGCCCGGGGTTCCCGCTGCATCCCACAGCTCGCTCACGCTCGAGGCAAACAACGCCAAACCGAGCGGGATCATGATGATGCTCGCAAAGCGCACGATGGCGTTCAGCGCGTTAATGATCTCGGAATTGACCTTTTTGACGTACTTGGCCTCGTTATTAATTTTGGCCACGTAGTTGTCGGCGCCGACATGGATCACGCGGGCGCGCAGCAGGCCCGAGTCGATAAAGCTGCCGCTCATGAGCTCGGAACCGGGCTGCTTCTTAATAAGGTCGCTCTCGCCCGTCAGCAGGCTCTCGTTCACGAGCGCCTCGCCGGAAACCACCACGGCGTCAGCGGGAATCTGGTCGCCGCGCCCCAGGCGGATGATGTCGTCGAGCACGATCTGGTCCAAGTCGAGCTCCACCTCGGCACCGTCGCGCACCGCGATGGCCTTCTTAGAGGTCAGCAGCGTGAGCTTATCGACCATCTTCTTGGACCGCATGGACTGGATGACGCCAATAGCGGTATTGAGGAACACCACAAACAGGAACGTCAGGTTCTTAAACGAACCGGTCAAAATGACCAGGAACGCCAAGATCACGTTGATCAAATTGAACAGCGTGCAGAGGTTCTCGATGATGAGCTCTTTGACCGACTTGGTCTTGAGCTCCATGTTGCGGTTGATCTTACCGGCGGCGATGCGCTCCTCGACCTCGGCGGTCGAGAGTCCGCGCTCGATATCCGTTGCTGCCATACCACGTCCCATCACGTCGCGTCGGTATAAGAAAAACCGCCCGGACCATGCGAGGTTCGGACGGTCTTACGTTCGATGGTGCCCCATGTTGGATTCGAACCAACGGCCTTCTGCTCCGGAGGCAGACGCTCTAATCCCCTGAGCTAATAGGGCCAACGTTTGGCATTATACCCAAGTGCACCACGGGCTATCAAAATAAAAGAAAAAGCTTTGCAATTCCGAGGAAGACGCGGCGCAACGGCCCACTTTAGAAGGCAAAAGCGAGTCAGATAGTATAAACTCTCATGCACCATATATACACGGCTCGCGATGCGGGCCGTTTTTGCAAAAGTTATCCATCGAGGTGAGAGGCACACCATGATTGCAATTTTAAAGCAGAGCGCCAGCGACGAGGCCGTCGGCCATATCGTCAGCTGGATTGAGAAAAAAGGCCTGAAGACCGACGTCTCGCGCGGCGAGAACGAGACGATCATCGGCCTGGTGGGCGATACGACCAAGATCGACCCGTTCCTGCTCGAGTCCATGGATGTCGTCGAGCGCGTGCAGCGCGTCTCGGAGCCGTTCAAGCGCGCCAACCGCAAGTTCCACCCCGAGGACTCCGTCATCGACTGCGGCCACGGCGTCAAGATCGGCGGCGACCAGTTCCAAGTCATCGCCGGCCCCTGCTCCGTCGAGGGCGAGAACCTCATTCGCATCGCACGCCGCGTAAAGGCCGCCGGTGCCACGATGCTGCGCGGCGGTGCCTACAAGCCCCGCACCTCCCCCTACGCCTACCAGGGCATGGGCCCCGCCGGCCTCGACCTGCTGTGCGAGGCGTCTGCCGAGCTCGACATGCCGATCGTCACCGAGATCATGGACCCGCGCGACGTGCAGGTCTTCCTTGACAAGAAGATTGACGTCATGCAGATCGGCGCCCGCAACGCCCAGAACTTCCCCCTGCTCAAGGAGGTCGGCAAGACCCAGACCCCGATTCTGCTCAAGCGCGGCATGTCCGGCACGATCGACGAGCTGCTTATGGCAGCCGAGTACATCATGAGCGAGGGCAACGACAACGTCATCCTGTGCGAGCGCGGTATCCGCACCTTCGAGACCCGCACCCGCAACACCTTCGACCTTAACGCCGTGCCGGTGCTGCACCACCTGTCGCACCTGCCCGTCGTCGCCGACCCCAGCCACGCCACCGGCTACACCCGCTACGTCGAGCCCATGGCGCTCGCCGCGACCGCCTGCGGCGCCAACGGCCTGGAGATCGAGGTCCACGACGAGCCGAGCCGCGCCTGGTCCGACGGCGCCCAGGCCCTCACCCCCGATCAGTTCGACGACACCATGCGCCGCATCCGAGCCATCCGCGAGGTTGTCTGCCAAGAGACCATGGAGTAGCCCATGGGTACGGTGAGAAACGCGCGCGTTAACCAGGGCGGCCCCAAGTGCGCCGGCATCGTCGGCCTTGGCCTCATCGGCGGTAGCTTTGCCCGCGGCTATGCACAGGCGGGCGTCCGCGTGCTGGCCTGGGACCCCGATGACGATGTCATGACGGCCGCCAGCATGGGCACTGTCGCCGGAGAGCTCAACGACAAGACACTCGGCGAATGCGACATCATCGTCCTGGCTTGCTACCCCGAGGCCTGCATCGAGTGGCTCGAGACGCACGCCAAGGCGCTCGCCGACGCCACCGACACCGACGCCATCATGGGCCCCGTGGTGATCGACACGGTGGGCGTCAAGGGCATCGTGTGCGAACGTGCCTTTGAGCTTGCCCGCGAGCACGGCTTTTACTTTGTGGGCGCGCACCCCATGGCGGGCACCCAGTTCTCGGGCTACGCTAACTCTCGTGCCGACCTGTTCCAGGGCGCCCCGCTGGTGCTCGTACCGCCCGCGGTAGACGATGCGCTCAAGCTGGAGCTTTTGGGCCAGGTGCGCGAGATGGTGCGCCCCTTGGGCTTTGGCAAGTTCAGCGTGACCAGCGCCGCCGAGCACGACCGCGTCATCGCCTTCACGAGCCAGCTTGCGCACGTGGTATCCAACGCCTACGTCAAAAGCCCCACCGCCCAGGTCCACCACGGCTTTTCGGCCGGTAGCTACCGCGATCTCACCCGCGTGGCGCACCTCAACCCGCAAATGTGGTCCGAGCTCATGATCGACGACGCCGACGCGCTCGCCTTCGAGATCGACCATCTGATCGAGTCGCTTGGCGCCTACAGCCGTGCGCTCAAGAACCGCGACCAGCGCTATCTGGAGAATCTCCTTGCCGAGGGCGACCGCATCAAGCGCGCACTCGACGACGAAGCCTCCCACTAGACCACCTATCACGCCAGGTCGAAAGGACCGAAGCTTATGGCGATTACCATCGATATCGACACCGCACGCCCCTACCAGGTGCATGTTGGCACGTTTTTGCTGGAGCAGGCGGGACCGCTCGTGCGCGCCACTGCCGGCGGCACCAAGGCCGTCATCGTGACGGACACCAACGTAGGCCCGCTCTACCAGATGCCCGTTAAGCAGAGCCTGGAGGCATCAGGCTACGAGGTGAGCATCTGCACCTTCGAGGCCGGCGAGGCCCATAAGCGCGCCGAAACCTATGTTGCCATTTTGGAGTTTGTGGCCGAGCACGAGCTTTCGCGCTCCGACGTGATCGTGGCACTCGGGGGCGGCGTCGTGGGCGATGTGGCGGGCTTTGTGGCCGCGACCTACATGCGCGGCTGCAAGTTTGTGCAGATCCCGACGAGCCTGCTCGCCATGGTGGATTCGTCGGTGGGCGGCAAGACCGCCATCGACCTGGCTGCCGGCAAGAACTTGGCCGGCGCCTTTTGGCAGCCGAGCGTGGTTATCGCCGACGTGGGGTGCCTGGCCACCCCTGTCTCTTATACACATCTCCGAGCCCACGAGACTACGCTGCATCTCGT
>URGY01000036.1 GCA_900547505.1 uncultured Collinsella sp. | reverse complement strand
GCGTCAGATGTGTATAAGAGACAGGGCCTTGGCCTTCTGAGCGGCCTTTTCCTCGGCTTCGGGATCGACGACGACCAGATTGGACGCGTCATGCTCAACCAACTTGAGCGCATGCTCGGGGCACACCTTGACGCAGGCACCGCAGCCCAAGCAATACGTCGACTCCAACGCAAAGCGGCCGCTTCCCACCAAATCGCAGGCGAACGTGGGGCATACATTGACGCACTCGCCGCACGACGTACACTTGTCAAAATCGCACTCCGGCGTGCTCACCTGCATGTTCTGGGCAAGCTCGGGGTGGTTTTGCAACGTTGAGAGCACCAGTTGGCGCCCGTGCGTGAGCGAACGGCGACGCTTAGTCGTCGTGGTGCCGCACATGGTGTTGAGCGTGCGCTCCAGCTGGGTAATCTGATGGCGATGGGCCTTGAGCTTTTGCGTCACCGAGGCCAGCGCCGCCGTCGCCGGATTGAGCTTGGTCACCGTCAGGCCCGTGGTGCGGGCAATCTTTTCCATGTACTCCTTGCGCTCGTACTCGCGAAGCTTATGGCACTTGAGGCTCTTGGGGTCGACCTCCAAGCCCATACCCGTGCCAGACCACTCCTCGGCCTTCGCAATCGCCTCGCCCAGAATATCCTCACCGCCGGTGTTGCGGCATTTATCGCACACGCCCAACGGCAGGTACACGCTCACGTTGGGATAGTCGGCCAGTACCGAGAACCAGGTCTCGGCCGTAATATCGCCCACGCAGGCAACGACGACCTCGTTTTCGCGCGGCATGCGCTTAAGGGCGCGCGTGCAGGTGACGTAGGCGGTCTCGTGGCTCGTAGCAGCAGAGACGATATCGTCATACAGGTTTTTGGGCGCCAGGCGCGGCGAGATGATCGCCTCGGTCGGACAGGCAGCGGCGCACAGGCCGCACTTGCGACAGGAGTCGAGGATCTCGATGGCGTCTTCCTCGACCTCGATAGCGTTGACAGGGCACACGTCCATGCACGCGGTGCAGCCGCTCTTTTCGTTTTTGCAGGTCAGGCACGGAATGGTGTTACCGCGCGGACGCTCCTTGTAGTCGGCAGGATTCCACTGCGGTGCCGACGGATCGAGTGCATCGGTCACACCGCCAAGCGGGTTTTTAAGAAAGTCGAAACCCTTGCTGATCTCGATAATGTCATCAAACAGATCGTGTTCCTGCGCCATGCGCGGCCCCTCCCTGAGCAGTGCAAACAAGCAAGAGATAATGATACGCTATCGGTCCACGCCTCGGGCAAATTACACGCAGCGCATCTTTGCGGCAAATAGCCCATGGCCCATCGCCGCCTCGATTGCACAAGGTCAATCAAGTGCCAAGCTATGCCTCGCACATGAACTGCACGAGCTTTTGTTTGGTCACCTTTGCCTGCTCGTTGGCCATATTACGCTCATTTCTAAAGACCGCATTTGCAACACTCTGCAGATCGGCATCGGAAATCGCGCTGCACGGACCGTCCATTGAGGCCGCCGTGGGGCATACGCACAACGGCAACTCGGCATAAAACGCTACTGCCTTGGCGATATCGAGCATCTTGCCACCGCCAATACCCACCACCATGTCGCAATACTCAGCCTGGGCTTCCTGAGCCATTTCGACAACGGCCTCTTCCGTACACGGACCGTCATAAATCTTAAAGAACGGCTCGGTTAGATCTTCGTCCAGAAATCCATCAACGATCTGCCTGCACAGCCGATCCTCGGTGCCCTGGTCGAACAGAACATAGGCAGCGCAGCCCAACCATGACAAATACCTGCCCTGACGCGAGAGCTCACCCGGCCCCTGAACATACCGACCGGGACCGCCATAGACCATAGGCAGCGACATACGAGAATCCGCCCTTCATCAAACAACGATTGGTGCAAAGTAACCTTACCCCTTTGCACCATAGCAAAAAGGGGCAAAGCCATCTGTCGGCTTTGCCCCTTCCTTACCTTAGTTTAGTTTACTCATCCATAAGGTAATAATGACCCAGCGCGTCGGCACCCAGGATGGCGTTTGCGACCATCTCGGGCGTCACCTCAAACGGCATGTTGCACATGGTGTCATCGGGCGCGCAGGCGGCCTCGGCAACAATCATGGCCTGCTCGCGCGTAAGCTCGGCAACGCCAAGTTCCTTCATCGTGACCGGCAGGCCTAGCTCAATGCAGAAGCCCAAGACTTCCTCGAGTTTCTCAGTCGGGGCATCCTCGAGTACCAGCTGGACGATGGTGCCAAAGGCGACCTTCTCGCCGTGATACATGCCGTGGCACTCGGGCAGCATCGTCAGGCCATTGTGGATGGCATGAGCAGCAGCAAGGCCCGAGCTCTCAAAGCCAATGCCCGAAAGCAGCGTATTGGCCTCGATGATATGCTCGACGGCAGGCGTCAGTGCACCCTTCTCCAGCGCGACCTTGGCCTTGACGCCATCGGCCATAAGCGTCTCGTAGCAGAGCTTAGCGAGCGTCAGGCCGGCCATGCCACCCTTGCCGCCAGCGCAGGTGTCGCCGTCGGCATCGTGCGTCGCCTGGGCCTCGAAATAGGTTGCGAGCGCATCGCCCATACCGGAAACCGTCAGGCGCACCGGACTCGCCGCGATAACCGTCGTATCCATCAGGACAATGTTGGGGTTTGCCTTAAGGAAGAGGTATTTGTCGAACTGGCCGTCATCGGTATAGAGCACCGAAAGCGCCGAACACGGGGCGTCGGTCGAAGCAATGGTGGGACAAATGATAACCGGGGACTCCAGGTAATAGGCGACGGCCTTGGCGGTGTCGAGGATCTTGCCGCCACCGACGCCGACGATGATGTCGCAACCGTTGTCGCGGGCGAGCGCAACCAGGCGATCGACCTCGCCTTTGGAGCATTCGCCGTTAAAGTCCTCAAACAGCAGCTCGGCCTTAGCCTTGGCAAAGCCGCCCTCGATCTTGGTGCCGACGCGCTTCTTGCCCGAAGGCGTCACGATGACGAGAGCCTTAGCGCCGAGCGGCTCAACGTAAGAGCCGAGCTTGGCGAGCTCGTCCGGGCCCTGGATGTACTTGCTGGGGCTATTGAAGATTGCAGCCATTTTTATCCCATTCTCTAATAATTAAAAAGAAAGGGGCTCCGTACGGACACGTGCGGAGCCCCTCATTACGATAACAAGAGTCGATTAGAAATCGATGTCGGTGTCGTAGTAGCAGGCCTTGAGGATCTTCTCGAAGTCGGCAGCCTTGGTCTCACGCGGGTTCTCGGGCGTGCAGGCGTCCTGCTCGGCGTTCGCGGCGATCTCGGGCAGCTTGGCGAGGAACTCCTCCTCGGAAACCATCTGCGGGTTCTCGGCGTCGACCTTCACGCCACCATTCGCGTAATCCTTGATGGACTGCGGAATGTTGAGCTGGTCGTTGAGGTCGCGAATCTTCTGGACGAGCGCAGCGATGAGCTCCTCGTTGGTCTCGCCGGGAAGGTGCAGGATCTCCTTGGCCACGTAAGCGTAACGCTCGGCAGCACGGGGATCCTTGGAGTTCCACTGGATGACCTTGCCCAGGTACATGGCGTTAGCGGCACCGTGGATGATGTGGCCGTTCTCGAAGGCAGCACCGGTCTTGTGAGCCATGGAGTGAACGATGCCGAGCAGGCCCGAGGAGAAGGCAATACCGGCGATGCACTGAGCCTCGTGCATGTGCTGACGGGCCTCATGGTCGCCAGCATAGGACTTGGGCAGCCACTCGACGATCTCGCGGATGCCGTGCAGAGCGTTGGCGTCGGTGAACATGGAAGCGCAGGTGGAAACGTAGGCCTCCATGCAGTGGGTCAGAGCGTCCATGCCGGTATGAGCGCACAGCTTGGCGGGCATGGTGTAGGTAAGCTCGGGGTCGACGATGGCGACATCAGGGGTGATGTTGAAGTCGGCCAGCGGGTACTTGATGCCCTTGGCGTAGTCGGTAATGACGGAGAAGGCAGTGACCTCGGTAGCGGTACCGGAGGTAGAGGAGATGGCGCAGAAGTGAGCCTTCTGACGCAGCTCAGGGAAGCTGAACGGCTGGATGATGTTATCGAAGGACTCCTCGGGATACTCGTAGAAGACCCACATGGCCTTAGCGGCATCGATGGGCGAACCGCCACCGATAGCAACGATCCAGTCGGGCTCGAAGTCGCGCATAGCGGCTGCGCCCTTCATGACGGTCTCGATGGAGGGATCGGACTCGACGCCCTCGAACAGCTTGACCTCGAAGCCGCCCTCTTTGAGGTCGGCCTCAACGTCCTGCAGGAACCCGCCGCGGCGCATAGAGCTGCCGCCAGAAACGATGATGGCCTTCTTGCCCTTGAGGTTCTTTACCTCGTGGCGAGCGCCCTCACCAAAGTACAGATCGCGAGGATTGGTAAAACGTCCCATACTGTGCCTCCTAAACAAGCCCCTCTTAGACTTGCGTATATAACGGAGCACCCGATTGGCTCCGTTAGGACCGTTTTGCGCGTTGCCGGCGATGACAATGCGTAATGTCTAAACGTCTCAACGCTCAGACAAACACTATTCTACCGTTCTAGTTGGTCAGTTATTCACCTAAAGCCGACAATGATGAAACGTTTTTTCTATCCCTGAAGACCCTTGTGGGGCATTCATACTCCCAAGCTGGGCAAACGTTTTATCAAGGTTGACCACATATCCCGGGCAGGACGGTGCCCCTCCAAAATGCGCCCCGTTCGCCGCCAAAAATCGACCGTTTGCGGCACCGTGATACCACTCAGTCGTCCAAGGTGCCGACATTTGTGCGACATCCGTCTTCGTGGTGCAAAGGTGCATGTCCAAGTGCGGCACCCCCCGTGTGCCACATGCGGGTAAACTAGAACCTTATATAGAGACATTTGAACCCTAACCGCAGCAAAGGAGGCCCCATGGCATTCGATCCCATTCAAGAGGATTGCCATCGCCTCGTTCTTGAGGCCTTGCGCCGCGACAATATCCCGCTCACCGACGGTGCCGCCGTAGAGCGTCTGATGGAACAATTCACCCGCAACCCCGCGCCGCTCATCGTGCACGACCGCGACCGCGCCGGGCACCTTATTGCCAAGGTGGTCGAGGCTGTCGACTACCGCATTCCCTTTATCCCTGACGATACCCAGGCAGAGCAAGAAGAGGCCGCTGCCGAGAACATGCTTCGCGAGGCAGCCGCGCTCGACCCCACCAACTGGGATGCCCAGCGCATGCTGACCGCCCTCACCGCCGAATCCAACGAGGAATACGTACAGTATCTGGTGTCCAAGTGCGACGAGGTGGAGCACGACCTGGCGCTCAAGATCGCCTCGGCGCAGGACCCCTACGAGCGCGAGGCCGCTGGCGACCTTATGCGCCGCCCCTACCTGCGCTGGCTTGCCGCCCTTGCGTCGCGCGCCCTCATTAGCGGCCGCTATCGCATGTCGCTCGAAGCCGCAAACCGCAGCCTGGACTTTGCACCCAACGACCCCGCCGGCGTCCGCCATACTGCGATGCTTGCCATGGCAAAGCTCGAATACCCTGCCGAGGAGCTCAAACGCTTTCGCTCTGCCCACTCCGTGCCCTATCTTGCCAACACGCCGCTGCGCCGTCGTCCCAAGGACGCGGAGCGCGACTTGGACCCGTGGACGCTCATCGCGCTGATGAGCGCTGCCTGGCGCGAGCTGGACTACGAGGGTGCCGAGCGCTACTTGCGCATCCTTGCACGCTCGTGCCCGCACGCAGCCGAGGCGCTCTACTTCCAAACCGAGTTTCCCGATGGCGTCTATGCCCGCGTCAACGTGGGTGCAGGCTCCACCGACGAGCTTGTCCTTGCGTTATCCGAGGCGACGCCGGTACTGCAAGAGGGCCTGGGCGCCCCCGACAACGCCAGCTTTGCCGCCTGGGTCGCCACCAACGATATCGTGCGTTCCCAGATCGACGAGCGCATCCTGCGGGCGGCCGAGCAGGGCTTGCCGTTTAAGGGAGGAGACCTCTAATGGATCCGAGCGTCTACATCCCCGCCTACCTGGAGCGCGCCTACGTTGCGTCGCACCCCGAACTCACCGATGCAGCACGCGAGCTTGTCCATAACGACGTGAGCGTCAACACTCATAAGTATGCGCAGACCGAGCATGCCCAGGCGCTGCTGTCCTATGCCGGCGTTCACCGCCACCTGCTCGACGAGCTCCATCGCATCGAGGACATGGGCAGCGACGAGGAGTTTGAGCAGACGCGCAACCGCCTGTTCGACGACATGCGCGACGAGCTGCTCAAGATTGTTCGCGTCGATGTGCTGGCCGTCGATGCCCAGTTGCTCGCCATCATCCTGGCGGACACGCCCGTCGATGCCTGCCTGGGCGATCTGATGAAGCTCGAGGCGAGCACGGCCGACTACCTGCAACAGAGCGTGCCCGGGTTTGATATGGAGGCCCCGCACTACTGGGCCAACAAGGTTTTGACGGACGGCGTGACGGCAGCCGATCTCACCGTAAGCGAGCCGGCTCTTATCGGGTGGCTCCACACACTCGAGGCCATCTCGCAGCTGTGCATGGCGAGCGCTCGCTACCGTGCTGCCGCCAACTATTCTCGCCGTGTTCTTAAGGCGGAAGGCTATCCCACCCGAGCTACAGGCACCGTGCTACTCGCCCTCGCTCGTCTGGAAGACGAGGACGGCTTTTTTGCCCTAGCCCACCAGCTCGAGGAGCAGATGGGGGCCGATGTCCTCGAGGACTCCCCCTGGTACCTGCTCGCCCGCACGATCCTGCTGTTCAAAACGAACAAGATGCGCCCAGCGACACGCGCGCTGCGCGAGTTTGCCAACCGCTGCGAAGGCGGCGCGTTCTTTTTGCTGAACCCCATGTATCAGACACCGTACCTTCCCTGCCGGCCCGAACCGCACGACCCCTGGGACCTTTCGCATCAGGCAGTTTGGGAAGCCGACGGCATCATCTCGGATACTCCCGACTTTGCCCCCTGGGCCAGCGCTTGCGAAGACGTATCGCAGCTTGCCCAGGAATTTGCGCGCCGTTACGGTTTTTAACGGCGCAAACGCCACGACCATGTCATTCACGTTAGGAACGGCTTCATGAACTTCCGCTCTTCTCTCGCCTGCACCTCGAGCGATATCGCCCGCTGGGGGCTGCGCTCTGTCCTTAAGCGCCAGGGCGGCGTACTCCCCGGCCGCATCGCCATGAAAATCGACCCCGAGCTGTTAAGCGACCTCGCGGGCCTTGTCGACCGCAGCGTGGTGATCACCGGCACCAACGGCAAGACCACCACCTCCAATCTCATTGCCGACGCCGTTGCCGCCAGCGGTGCCACCGTGGTATGCAACCGTGCCGGAAACAACATGGAGCCGGGCGTGGTTGGCGCACTGCTCGAGGCCCGCGGCGGCCTTAAGCACACTGCCAGCGGCAAGCGCGTGGGCGTTTTTGAGTGCGATGAGCTCTACACCGTGCGCGTCCTGCCCAAGCTCAAGCCGACGTACTTCGTGCTGCTCAACCTGTTCCGCGACCAGCTAGACCGCTACGGCGAGATCGACCATACCCAAGACGTCATTGCCCATGCGTTGGAGCTCTCTCCGGCAACAACGCTCATCTACAACGCCGACGACCCGCTGTGTGCCGCGATCGCCGCGCGCGTTCCCAATGCAAGCATCGCCTTTGGCATCGACGGTGCTACGGGCACCGAGTCCGATCGCATTAGCGACTCGCGTTTTTGCTCGCAGTGCAACGCGCCGCTGGAGTACGACTATGTGCAGTACGGACAGCTCGGCGCATACCATTGCCCCTCGTGCGGCTGGGGTCGTCCCGCGCTGGTCCGTCGCGTGACGGGCGTTGAGCTCACCTGCAACGGCTACGGCTTTGACCTGAACTTTGGACCCAATACCGACGCACCCGCAACGCACATCGCCACGCGCTACAACGGCCTATACATGGTCTACAACGTTGCCGCCGCCTTCTTTGCGGCGCGCGAGCTGGGCGTGGACGCGGCGCATCTACAGCCCACGCTCGATGCCTACGTCCCCGCCGGCGGACGCATGGGCCGCTGGAACATTGCCGGCCGCACCGTCGAGGCAAACCTGGCCAAAAATCCCGTGGGCTTCGATCGCCAGATTCAGTCCATTAAAACGGCAGGCGGCAGGCTCTGCGCCTTCTTCCTGAACGACAACGACGCCGACGGCCACGATGTCTCGTGGATCTACGACGTCGACTTCGAGCGCATCGCCGATACCCCAGGGCTTGTCGCCTTTGCCGGCGGCACGCGTGCACACGATATGCAGGTACGTCTGAAGTACGCCGGCATCGACGCCGCCATCATCTCGAATATCGAGCAGGCGATCGGCGCCGTGGCGGACGAGGAGGCTGGCGATACTTTCTACGCCGTCGCCAACTACACGGCCTTCCCACCGCTGGTCAAGGAGCTCAACGAGCTTAAGGGCGCCGATGCGAGCTCGGTCGCCTCCCACGCCGTAACGCGCGCCGATGGTAGCGCTGTCCCCACCGATATTGCGCCGGTCGAGCTTTCGCGCCCCCTGCGCATTGTCTACCTGTATCCCGATGCCCTCAACCTCTATGGCGACGGCGGCAACGTCATTGCCCTCGAGCGCCGCTGCGCCTGGCGTGGCATCCCCGTGCGCGTGGACGAGGTCCGTATGGGCGAGTCGCTCGATCTCACCGACGCCGACATCGTCATGATGGGCGGTGGCTCCGACCGCGATCAGCTGTCCGTGGCACACGAGCTGTTCGCTCAAAAAGACAAGGTCGCGGCCTATGTTGAGGACGGCGGCTCGCTGCTCGCCATCTGCGGCAGCTATCAGCTGCTCGGCCGTTCGTACTATATGGGCGAGAATCGCATCGAGGGCCTGGGCGTCATTGCCGCCGAGACCGTGCGCGGCTCCGACCGCCTGATCGGCAACGTCGCCGTCAAGACCGACCTGGCACCCGAGCCCTTTGTGGGGTTCGAGAACCACGGCGGCCGCACCCTGCTCGATGCAGAGGCCACGCCGCTCGGAACGTCCGTCGTCACAGGTACCGGCAACAACGGCGACGATGGCTTTGAGGGTCTCATCTACAAGGGTGTCATCGGCACATACCTACACGGACCGGCACTGCCCAAGAACCCCGAGCTCGCCGACTGGCTCATCGCCCACGCTCTCGAGCACCGTGGCGATGCACAGACCACCGCCCTGCTGCCGCTCAAACCCCTCGACGACGCTTACGAGCACGCCGCCCACGACGCCGCGATGAAGCTCCTCCCCTAACGCCCCGCCACCACAAAGGGGACAGGCCCCTTTGTGGTGGTTTTGACCCGTCCCAGCAGTTTGTCTCAATCTGTAACATCTAGGCCGATAAAAGTCGTCTTACTGTTACAGAATGAGATGTTCGTCCCGACGCCCGCCGTTTGTCTCGATCTGTAACAGATGGAACCGGTTTGCCCGCCCAGATGTTACAGATTGAGATGTTTGAAGATCGGGGTAGAGAGTCAGCTCCTGTGTGGTGGTTTTCCAGTTTGCCAACGATATGTGAACGGATAAAAAAGTCTGCTATACTCTTTCCCGCTGTCCCCATCGTCTAGCGGCCAAGGACGCCACCCTTTCAAGGTGGATATCGCGGGTTCGAATCCCGCTGGGGGCACCATTTGAAATGAGAAGCCCGTTATCTTCACGATAGCGGGCTTTTTGCTGCCATGCGCCGGGATTCGAGCCCAACAGGGTGCGAAGCCGAGAAAATGCACCTACGCTTCGACCCTAACAAGTGATTAACTTAGTCCCTAGCAATACGATATCTGAAACGTCCGTATCGAAAAACATTGCCTGGAGACAGCTCCGTCTCCATTAGCCGTGATGTTGACAAGCTTTCTTATCAATCGCACGTTTTGAAAATTATCCCAACTTCAAAATCGCTGTGAGTTCCGAGGGTGCCGGGAAACAGTACATTCCCTCAACTCGCACCCTGCACGCAGCATAATTACCTCCGATCCGCACATCGATAAAACAGCGCCGCGTGTAGTCCAGTTCCCTGGTCTCGATTTGTAAATTTGTTGGCGAAGTCCAGGCATACGCTGCAAACAACTTGCGAACATCCCATGCGGGGGCATCGTCCCTCTCAGCTTCATGAGTCACGAAGGGAAAGAGGTCTCCGACTCCGGCCCCATCGCCCGATTTGCAAACCCAAGACTTGTAGCCGGCCCTCACGCCGTACTCACGACCATCGCGCAACAGAGACAAATCCAGCTCATTCTCATGAAATCGAATATCGATCTCTTCAAAATCCCCGAAAATGCAACGGTGAATGCCCTCGAGGCGTAATGAACTCAAACGTCCGCCAGAAGCCAACCCAATTGGTACGGGAATGCTATCGAAGTCACGTTCGGAAGCCAGCGTTTCCCGAACACTAGACTCTCTGAACAATACCTCATACAGCGGATCAAGCAGCGCCTTACTTCCTGTCGTGGAACTCGAGCAGGCGATGACAAGGCCGTCTGTGGGCCGTATGTAGCACAGCTGCCCAAAAAGGCCAGAGCATCTGAACCCGCCACGCCGGCACATCCAGAACTGGTATCCATAGCCATTGCTGTCTTCAGTCGCCTCAGACGGATAAAAGGGGCTCGTTTCCACCTGAATCTTCGTCGCCTCGGCAACCCATTCCGCGGGAATGATCTGTTCCCCACGCCACTTGCCACCATCTAGCAAACATTGACCAAACTTAGCCAAATCCGGTGTCGAAAGGTGAAGACCAAAACCTCCGGTCGTATGACCGGCTTGATCCTCTTCCCACCACCAATTTCTAATGCCTAACGGCGTAAACAAACGTTCGGCGAGATAATCGGATTCTTTCGTTCCACTTATGCGTTGCACGAGCATGCTCAATAAATGTGAACACAGCGAATCGTAGTGAAAGACCTCGCCCGGCTTCCAGTCAAACTCACGATGAAGAACCTCATGTGCCCAGTCGTCTCCCGCGCCAATATACGAAAGGTCACTCTCCTGCCCCATCGTCATAGTCAGCAAATTGCGAACCGTCACATTGTGAAAGCGCTCATCCGCAATCTCGCCTTCATATTCCGGGAAGTATGAAATCCAGCGATCGGCCAGCGACAGCCGTCCTTCATTCACCAACATCCCGGCAGCAACCGAGGTGAAGGACTTAGTCACAGAATAGAGCGGGTGAACGTGTTCGAGGGAGAACGGCGCAGCCGCATGCTCGAAGACGACTTCACCATCTTGTCGGACCACGACTGAGCGGACTTCCACGTCCGCGGACCTCCACGCCGCAAGGCACGCCTCGCCCATCTTATTGTCAAAAATAATATTAGGCACCCTCAACCACTGCCTCTCGAACGAAACCAGCACAAGACAAGGTCGCCCTCGACGCTTATCCAAGGACGACCTCGTCTAATTGCTGGCGCGCGGGGAAATACTTATCCCGCAGCTCCACTTCTTTGGCTACTTTGCAGCCTCTACCGCCGGCACGTCCTCCTTGTACGTCGCATACGTAAGCAGGAACGAAATCACGCTGGAAACCACGATGGCTATGATTACGTAAATCAGGTAGTTCGCGCCCATTGCACCGGACGGGTCAATGAAGCCCGGGAAGGCGCAGAAGCCGCCGCCGGTGAAGGCGAACATCTTGGTACCAAGAGCGCCGATGATTAGGCCGCCGGGCACAGAGGCGATGCAGCTCATGATAAAAGGCTTCTTGCGCGGAAGGGTCACGCCGTAGATGCAGGGTTCGGTGATGCCGAAGAAGAAGCCCGAGATGAACGCCGGCCATGCAAGCTGCTTGAGCTTTACGTCCTTAGTCTTCAGAAGGATAGCGAGGACGGCAAGGGACTGAGCGTATGAACAAACCATGTACGGCGCCATGACAATATCCCAGCCCTGGGAGGCAATGTTCACCAGCATGAGGGCAATGACACTCCAGTGGAAGCCGAAGATGACCATAGGCTGCCAAATGGCAGTAAGCACGATGCCGCCGAGCGCGCCGCCGATGACAGGCAAGCTGTAGAGGGAGTTAAACAGCAGGCTCATGAGGTTCGTGATCAGGGTGGCAATCGGGCCAATAATCAAATAGGTAGCGGGGACCATCACAACGAGTACGCATGTAGGCACAAAGAAGAACTTTACATACTCAGAGAAATGCTTGCGGCACCACTTCTCCAGCTTTGCCGCGAACCAAACAGAGATGATAATCGGAATGACAGAGCTCGTATAACCCGAAGATGGCATGATGACGGGTATGCCGAGGAAAGTCGTGTAGTAGTTCATGGCAAAGGGAGTGCCGGCAAGCACCGTTCCCAAAACATCGCCCGATGTGATGTTGACCATCGCCGGATACGTAAGTGCGATACCGAGCGTCATGCCAACGAACTCACTACAGCCAAACTTCTTTGCCGCGGTATAGCCAAGGATGATCGGCAGGAAGTAGAAGAAGCCGTCACCAGCCGCATACAGAATCTGGTACAAGCCGTCTGTTGCCGTAATCCATCCGAGGGCGACGAGAATACTCAAAACACCCTTGATCATGCCCGCGGCACACAGCACCGCAAGAATCGGCTGGATTACGCCTGAAATAGTATCGATAAGGGCACTAACAAGGTTTCCTTTCTTGACGGGCTCGCCATCAAGATTAACCTCGCCCAGCCCCTCGACACCAGAAGCGGCAACCGCAGCATCGTAAACATCCTCAATCACATTGATGCCGACAACAACCTGATACTGGCCATTCGCGTTGATTACTTGAATGACGCCTTTATGAGACTCAATTGCCTTAGTATCGGCCTTCGCATCGTCTCGCAGCTTGAAACGTAGACGCGTCATGCAGTGCGAGATGCTCAGGATGTTTTCCTTACCGCCGACGAGGCCAACTACGTCCTCGCCGAGCTTGCGATTTGCAAGCTCTTTGCTTTCGCTCATGGTTTTCCTCCCATGCGACCTGTCCAAGGTCGGCCGCCCGCCATCATTCACAAAATTGATTTCCGATACTAGTGGAGTTCTGGCCAGAACTCCTTATTCGCCTCAATGAGATCGTCAAGGATCTTCTTTGCAACGGAGGCAGAGGGGACCGTCTTCGAAAGCGTCAGCGCCTGCCAAAGCTCCTGATAGGAATGGTCGACCCAAGCCTGTCTCTTATACACATCTCCGAGCCCACGAGACTACGCTGCATCTCGTA